>JACKBL010000009.1 GCA_020634515.1 Ardenticatenales bacterium
CTAGTGGTACTGACCGGATGCAGGGGGCACGCGGGGGCGGAGGGCGCTTCGGGGAAGGGGTTGGTTGGCAAGGGGTGTCCGATTTGGAAAATCGGACTACGGATTGGGGTTGGTATGGCAAGGGGTGTCCGATTTGGAAAATCGGACTACGGATTGGGGGTGGTATGGCAAGGGGTGTCCGATTTGGAAAATCGGACTACGGAGGGGTTGGCAGGTGGCGCGCGGGGCGTGGCGGTGGGGGGCGGAGCCACGTATACTTGACAGGCGGGGCAATCGTCTGCTCCATCACCCGGCATTTAACCTACCATGCGCACACGCTTATGGCTCGACTAATTCTGTTCAACAAACCATACCACGTTCTCTGTAAGTTCACCGACCGCGAGGGGCGCCCCACGCTGGCGGACTACATCCCCGTGCCGGATGTGTATGCGGCGGGGCGGCTGGATTACGATAGTGAGGGGCTGGTGCTGCTTACGGATTCGGGCCGCCGGCAGCATGAGATCAGTGACCCGCGCCATAAGCTGCCCAAGACGTACTGGGTGCAGGTGGAGGGCATCCCGGATGACGCGGCGCTGGTGCGCCTGGCGCGGGGCGTGGACCTGCGCGACGGGCGCACCCGCCCGGCGCGGGTGGCGCGCATGGACCCGCCGGCCATCTGGCCGCGCACCCCGCCTATCCGCGAACGGCGCAGTATCCCCACTTGCTGGCTCTCGCTGACTATCCGCGAAGGGCGCAACCGCCAGGTGCGGCGGATGACGGCGGCTGTGGGACATCCTACGCTGCGGTTGGTTCGCTGGTCTGTGGGTAAATGGACGTTGGGGACGTTGCAGCCGGGAGAGTGGCGGGGCGTGATCATTAATGGGGGAATGGGGGAATGGGGGAACGGTTAATGAGGGTGGCGGGGCAATGGCAGGGGCATTGATTGTTGTTGGGCGAATTGGGCGATTTGGGCGGCGCCTTCGGCCCAGGTGGGGAAGTGCTGCCAGCGGGCGCGGGCGGCGCGGCGGAGCGGAAGGAGGGCGGCGGGGTCGGTGAGCAGGGGGCGCAGGAGGGCGGCGAGGGCGGCGGGGTCTTCTGGCGGGAGCAAGAATCCTTCCACGCCGTGGCGGATGATTTCGCCGGCCGCGCCGGCGGTGGAGGCGATGAGGGGTAGTCCGGCGGCCAGGGCTTCCAGGTAGACGATGCCGAAGGCTTCGTACTGTGACACCATGATAAAGAGGTCGCTGGCGGCCAGGTGGGGGGGAATGCCGGCATTGGGTACAACCCCCAGCAGCGTGACGTGCGCGCCGAGATCGTGAGCGCGGAGGAAGGCGCGCAGATCGGCCACGTAGTCCGGCTCCATCGTGAGGCTGCCGATGACGGTGAGATGCCAGTTGGTTTGGGGCAGGCGGGCTAGCGCCGCCAGCAGCGTGTGTAGCCCCTTGCGGCGCACGACGTTGCCTACGGAGATGAGGCGCAGGGGATGGTCGGCGGCGGCGGGTTGGGCGGGCAAGGGGGTGAAGTGGTCGCGCCCGGGATAGACGACGATGCCGGGCGGGGATGCGGCCAGCATGTTTTCCACGAGGCGGCGGGTGTCCTGGCTGTTGTAGATGAAGCCGTCTACGGTCTGGAAGTAGCGTTGCTCCAGGCGGCGGTAGAGGTGGTTTTGCCAGGGGGGGCGGCGTTCGCTGGCTTTGACGAGGTGGACGAGGGAGAGGATGGGGTAGGGGGCGTGCCGGCGTAACGTCCCATTTAACCAGAGCAGCGACGGGTGGCACAGTTCATCCTGGATGAGTACATCCAGCCGCGCCGCCTGCAGACGGCGGAAGAACGTGTAGCGAAAATTGTCGGTCAGGTGGGAGACATCGTTACGCCAGGGGAGCGAGAAGAGGGTGACTTTGTGCCCGTTGGCGCGCCAGGCTTCGACCATGAGGCGGTTGTAGAGGTAGCCACCGGTGAGGGTGTCCAACGAGCCGTAGATGAGGAGGCCGATGTGCATGGCGCAATCGTTTTTCAGTGAGGGGCGGGGAGGGGGAGGGTGTAGCCGGCCCAGGCGATGTCGTTTTCCCAGAGTTTGACGGTGATGGCGGTGAGGTGGGGGGCGTGGATGCCGGCAATAAGCGCGTGACAGAGGATGCGGCTGAAATGCTCGATGCTGGGGTTGAGAGGGCGACCATCGGGGTTGAAGGGGGGCATGTCGTTCAGCAGCCGGTCTTGATAGACGGTGACGATGGCGTCCAGGTGGGCTTCGATGTCTACGATGTCCACCAGATAGCCGTGTTGGTCCAGGCTATCGCCGGTTAGTTGTAATTCCAGAGCGTAGTGGTGGGAATGCGGTTCGTTTTCCGCGCCCCAATCGCCACCGATGAGGTAGTGTTGGGCGATGAAGGTTCGTTTGACGGCTATAGTGTACATGGGGGGACAGTTAGTGGTTGGTGGATCAGGGGGATGAAAAAAGGCTTGCCGCCGGGTGGGGGCAAGCCTTTGTTGATCGTGGCGATAAATGGGGGAGGTTAGCCGGCGGCGAGGGCGAGGGAGCGAACCCAGAAGATGAGGCCGACGCCGATGATGATGAAGATAACGCCGGTGAGGATGACGTAGATGGTGTCCCAGGGAATGCCGGCATCTTCCCCTTTCTGCGCGCTCAATAACAACTGCGGCCGGAAGACCAGCCCCAACACAATGGCCGTCAGCGCGACGCCACCCAAGATGAAGAGCGTATGTGGGTTAAGGATGCCGCCATTGCCCGTGATGATTTCCCCTTCGGGGAAGAAGGATTCACTGAGGGCGGTGCTAATGAAAATGGCGAAAACGATGAAGATGAGGGAGGTGCTGACGACGGACCAGCGGGGCATGGCGTGTGAGGGAATGGGTTTGCTGGGTCTTTGTGAGCGGGTGGCTTTGACGCGCTCGTTCTCGCGCTTGTCCAGTTCGTTGAGCGTTGCCTGGAAGGTTTCGTTGGCTTTGGCGTTTTGCACGCCGCGGTCAATCAATGTGTAGGCAAAGGCGATGAGGCCGCCGGTGACGGCGATGCCGCCAATGGCGATGGCGGCGAGGACGGCGAGGGCGATGGGCGGTTCCATCTCCAAATTGCCGGCCTCGTTGAGCATAGATGCCGGCACTCGCTTACTCACAAGCTCAGGAAGCGAGAGCGTTATTGGCGGTTCCGGGGGGCGCACGCGCTCAATGCGCGCGCCGCCGCTGAGCTGACCGCGCAATATCGGCCAACCAACGGACGCCAGACCACTAAAAATGAGCAGGATAACGACAATTCCCCAGTTACGCAGCGTATTTTTGTTCAAAACGATTCCTCCACCTGGACGAGATGTGATGATTGCGCATTTTAGCACAATAAAAATGGCGTAGCAAAGAAGTGCGGGCCGTTTGTCCGTTTTGTTTTGTGTGGGGATACTGGTTTAATAGTAGGCGTGCGACGCAGTCGGCATTCGGCCAACTGTAAATATTCAACTGAAAACGGTAACTACTTAACCCGCTGCCTGAGCCTGTCGAAGGGAAGGTGGGCTTCGACAGGCTCAGCCTAAGCTTCGACAGGCTCAGCCCACGAGAGGGTTAGCAGTTACGGAAAACGGACGAGGATTCTCCAGGAGGACCGATAAGATGGTAACGGCTATTGTGCTTTTGAAGGTGGAGCGGCAGCGGATTAACAGCGTTGGGCAGCAGTTGGCGGAACTGGCGGGGGTGCGCGAGGTGTATTCGGTGGGGGGGCAGCACGATCTGGTGGCGATTTTGCGCGTGCGGGATAACGAGGACCTGGCGGATGTGGTCACGAACCAGATGTTGCAGGTGAGTGGGATTTTGGATTCGGAGACGCTGATTGCTTTCCGCGTTTTTTCGCGGCACGATCTGGAGACGATGTTCTCGATTGGCTTTGATTAGACGGGGGTCAGGTTTGGGGGTGGATGGTGGCGACGAGAATGCCGGCAATAATCAACCCCCCACCAACCCACGTATTCCAGCCGGGCGCTTCGCCAAAAATGAAGAAGGCGAGCAGGCTGGAACCGATGGGTTCGCTGACGAGGGTGATGGCGACGTAAGATGCCGGCAAAAACCCCAGCGCCCAGTTGAATGAGGAATGACCCACCAACTGCGGCCCCAACGCCATCAACAAAAACAACACATACGTCCCCGGCGCATACCCCAGCAGCGGGTAGCCACGCAGCGCCGTCATCACCAGCAAAAACAGCGCCGCCGTGCCATAAACCACCGTCGTGTACGTCAATAGCGACACGTGAGCGCGCAGCCGTCGGCCAATAATAAAATACGCGGCGGCCATCCACGCCCCCACCAACGCCAGAAAGTTCCCCCACAACGGCTGACTGCCGCTGCTGCCGCCCCCCTTATCCAACAACGCAATGATCGCGCTCCCCACCAGCGCCAGCCCGATGCCTATCTTCAACGCCCGCGGCACGCGCTCTTGCAGCAAAAACGGGGAAGCCATCCCCACCCACAGCGGCGAAGTCGTCACCAAAACGGTCGAACTGGCAACCGTGGTGAACGCCAGCGACGAAATCCAACTGGCAAAATGCACCCCCAGCAACCCCCCCGCCAACAGCACCAGCAACCAATCCCCACGCCGCAGCCGCCGCAGCTCCTCGCGCCGCAGCCGCAGGCAAAACGGCAGCAGCAGTAGTGACGCAATCGTCGTCCGCCCCGTGGCAATCACCAACGAAGGCGCATCTCCCTGGGCAAAACGAATCAAAATGGCGCTGATGGAAACCGCCAGAATGCCCACGGCCAGCACCAGATAAGGGGACAGCGGAGGATTTTTCATGCCCTTTTCCCAGAGATGACGACACCGCCACCCCGGTTGACAAAGCAGTTTACAATCGTTAGAATGGACTTGTTTAAGCCCACGGGACGATCTTAACAACCATTCACCTACCCGTCAAAAGGAGAGTGGTTTTGCCCCACTGATCGACTGACGAAGCAGCCAAAGGAGATACACAATGGCATTTGAACTCCCCCCTCTTCCCTACGCTGAGGACGCTCTGGAGCCGCATATTGACGCGCGCACAATGAGTATTCACCACGACAAACACCACGCCGGGTATACCAACAATCTGAACAACGCTCTTGCCAATCATCCTGAATTGGCCGGCAAAAGCATCGCTGAACTGTTAAGCGACCTGGATGCCATCCCGGCGGATATTCGCATGGCCGTTCGCAACAATGGCGGCGGTTACGCCAACCACGCCCTGTTTTGGAGCATCATGAGTCCAAACGGCGGTGGCGCGCCCACGGGCGATCTCGCCACGGCTATTGAGGCCGCGTTTGGTAGTTTTGACGCCTTTAAGGAAGCATTTACGAAAGCGGGAGCTACCCGTTTTGGCTCTGGTTGGGCCTGGCTCTACGTAGATGGGGCCGGCAACCTGGCCGTGAACTCCACCCCCAATCAGGATACGCCCTTGATGGAGGGCAATACCCCGATCATGGGCGTGGATGTGTGGGAGCATGCCTACTATCTCCATTACCAGAACCGTCGCGGCGACTATCTTGCCGCCTGGTGGAATGTTGTAAACTGGGATCAGGTTGCCGCCAATTACAAGGCAGCCGTGGCCGGGTAGTGTATAATAGCAAAATCGGACTGCTGGCTTCGCTTGCGGTCCGTCAGTCACTCTCGTAACAACAAGGAGACAAATCTTATGACCCATATCGTCACCAGACTGTGCCTGCGCGATACGGCTTGCGTCGATGTGTGCCCGGTAGAGTGTATGGTTCTGGGCAAGCCGGAAGCAGAATGGCCCTGGCTGTACATTGATCCCGACACGTGCATTGACTGCGGCGCGTGCGTGCCCGAATGCCCCTACGAGGCGATCTTCCCCGAAGAAGATGTGCCCTTTGATTACAAGGCGCAGCCCGGGCAGTGGATTGCCAATACGAAGGAACTGCTCCCTGATGGGGTGCCGTTGAAAGGTGAAATCGAGGGGCACGAAGTAAACGTCATGAATGCCAAGCAGTTGGCCGGTGGCGAAATCTTGGACCTGACGGAAGATATTCCTGCCAACTACGATTTTTACTCCATGGGGCCGGGTTACGGCGCGTTGGATAATTGATGTTTGCCACAGGTGCAATCTGGTAGCCGACTGTTGTGATTGTGGTCGGCTCTCTTAAAAGCCGAATTAGCTGGCGAAATCCGTTAGCTAATTCGGCTTTTTTCATTTGCCTGGTTTAGGTGATGACGAACCCGTTGCCTGAGCCAGTCGTCGACTATGTGGGGTTGAACATGGGTTTCGACACGCTCAGCCCACAAGCCCGCCTGATGAGCTTTTGGAGTTTTTCACGCTCTTCGGGTTGAACATGGGCTTCGACACGCTCAGCCCACAAGCGGGTTAGGACTGGCGCTGAAATAAGACTCGAATTGCAGCGCCAGTTTGAAGAAGCGGTAAGGAAACAACTTCGTTGTCTTATATAATTTCCGCTTCTTGGCCGTTACGTTTTTTTGAGACCATTTTTCAGGCAATCTATGACAGGCTGCCTGGTAGGAGCAAAATTAGTCATGTGTGCAGATCAAGCATTTCGCATTGAGAAAGACTCGTTGGGGGAGGTGAAAGTGCCGGCATCCGCCTACTGGGGTGCGCAAACACAACGAGCCATCCACAACTTCCCCATCACCGGGCTTAAACCATACCCCGCCTTTGTCTGGGGCATGACCATCATCAAACGATCCGCCGCCGAAGTCAATGCCGGCCTCGGACTTTTCAATGACCGCGTGATAGGGGAGCAAACCATCACCGGCGACGCCATTGCCCAGGCGATCATGGTCGCCACCGATGAAGTGCTGGACGGCCAGTGGAGCGAACAGTTTGTTGTAGACCCCATCCAGGCCGGCGCGGGAACCAGCCATAACATGAACATCAACGAGGTCATTGCCAACCGCGCCAACGAAATCCTCGGCTTTGGCCTCGACGCCGCCCCTAAGCCCGTGCATCCCAATGATCACGTGAACATGGCCCAATCCACCAACGACACCATCCCCACCTCCATTCGCCTCGGCTGCCTCTGGCGGCTGGACGAGATGCTGCAAACGCTGGACGACCTGGCGGCGGCGCTGGCGGAGAAGGCGCAGGAATTCGATGCCGTGGTGAAAAGCGGGCGCACCCACTTGCAAGACGCCGTGCCCGTGCGATTGGGGCAGGAGTTTGGCGCATATGCGCGGGCGGTGCGGCGAGATCGGGACAAAATCGCGGCGGCGGCGGATGGACTGCGCCGCCTGGGTATTGGCGGCACGGCCACGGGCACGGGGCTGAACGCCCATCCCGAATATCACAGCCGCATGGTGGCGACGCTCAGCCGTCTTTCCGGGCTGGCGCTGACGGAATCGGACGACCTGTTTGAGTCGATGCAGAGCATGGGCGACATGGTGCATTTCAGCGGCGCGATGCGCACCCTGGCGCAAGACCTGATTCGTATTGCCAACGATTTCCGGCTGCTGTCCTCCGGCCCCAGCACGGGTTTGGACGAAATCCGCCTGCCCGCCGTGCAGCCCGGCTCGTCCATCATGCCGGGCAAGGTTAATCCGGTGCTGGCGGAGATGTTGAACATGGCGATGTTCCAGGTGATGGGCAATGACCTGACGGTGACGATGGGGGGACAGGCGGGGCAGCTTGAGTTGAATGTGATGATGCCCATTATCGCTTATAACCTGTTCCAGAGCATGGATGTGATCATCAACAGCGTGCGCGCCTTTACGGACAAATGTGTGCGTGGTCTGCGCGCCAACCCGGAGAAGGCGACGGGCTGGCTGGCAAAGAATGCTATCCTGGTGACGGCGCTGAATCCGGTCATTGGCTACCTGAAGGGCGCGGAGGTGGCGAAGGAGGCAATGGCCTCTAGTCGCACGGTGCGCGAGGTGGTGCTGGAGAAGGGGTATTTGACGGCGGAGGAGGCGGACCGCATCCTGGATGTACGTAAGCTGACGGAGGGCGGCATCCACAAGTAGGAGGCCTGCTCACGTTTTCTGTTGCATGTTGATTGTGTGAAGAGGTCGCGTCATGCGACCTCTTTTTTGCGCGATGGATTTACGAATTTGCGCGGAGGTTTTTGCGGAGATGATGGCGCACGTGGCGGCGGCGATGCCGGCAGAAGCGTGTGGCTTTCTTAGTGGTCGGGAGGGTGTGGCGTGCCGGCATTTTCCCATCCCCAACGTTTCCCCCAACCCACACTGCTTCCGCATGGAGCCACAAGCGCAAATCGACGCCCTGTACGCCATCGCCGCCGCCGCCGAAGAACCCCTGGCCATCTACCACTCCCATCCCCACGGTCCCGCCGCCCTTTCCCCCACCGACCTGGCGCAACTGCCCGCAGGAGACATCCTGCACGTGATCATTGCCTGGCCGCAAGCCGCGCAGCCCCAGGTGCGCGTCTTCGCCTGGCGCCACATGAACGTGACCGAAGTAACCTGGTATATGGTGTAACCATATGCGGCAGCGCGTGTTTTAGTAAAGCGTAGAGGTTGCGATACGCTTTCCCCATGCGGCCTTTATGCGCGCAAGGCCGCTGGCGGCTGAACGTGACAAAAATGATGAGTGACACGCACCCTGGACCGGAGCAGTCTTGGGAACTGCGCCAGCCTTGAAACGAGGTAATGTCTGATGACGAACGTGTTATATTTCTCCACTTCCGCCCTGGTCGGCTACTTGCTGGGCGCCATTCCCTTCGGCTATCTGTACGTGAAACTGTTTCGCGGCGTGGACGTGCGCCAGGTTGGCAGTGGACGTACCGGGGGAACCAACTCCTTCCGCGCGGCGGGCCTGGGGGCGGGCATCCTCACATCGCTCAGCGACGTTCTCAAGGGCGTGACGGCCGTCTGGATCGTCAGCGCCCTGTTTAACAGCCAGATATGGCTCCCCTGGGCGCAGGCGGTGGCCGGCTTGTTTACCGTAATCGGGCACAACTGGTCCATTTATATCAAATGGGCCGGGGGCGCGGGCACGGGGCCGAACGTGGGATGGTCGGCTGCGCTCTGGTGGCCGATGCTGCCGATTAGCATGGCCGTGATGGTGGGCTTGCTGCGGGGATTAGGGATCGCGTCCGTGGCTTCGATGGCGATGGCCGTGATTATTCCCGTGGTGTTTGGCGTGCGCTACGCGACCGGGGTGGATTCGACGGCGGCTTACCTGGTTGCCGGCATTGCCTCGCTGTTGGTCGTGCTTTGGGCGCTGCGTCCGAATATCAAACGGCTACTCGACGGCACGGAGCGCATCGTTGGCCCCCGCGCCAAACGACTGACCAAAGAAGACGAGTAAGATTACCCGCCTCCTTTGGTCAACACCTCGTAATGCATCAGGCCCAGGTCGTCGATGACAACGTTCTTGACGGCAGGCAGGGCGACGGCGGTGCGTGGCGCTTGGGTGAGGTCCAATGCCGGCAAATCCGTCGCCCACAACGCCTGAATCTCCCCATACTTCGCCAGCCGCAAATCCACTTGCAGCGGGTCCAGCCCCTCCAACTCACCCAACAATCTGTCCATCTCCGGATTCTGGTAATTCGAGCAAACCGTATCCGTGTTGCGCAGGAAATAGTAAAGCCAGCTCATCGCATCGGAATAAGCCACCGGCTGATTCGGTGATGGCCAGCCCATCAGGTACGCCGGATAATTGCACGCCGCCTTCTCGTTGCGGAACACATCCCACGGCGCGCCTTGCAGCGTTACTTGAAAGACGCCCGTTTCCTCCAACTGGCTCTTGATCGCATTCGCGTACGCCTCCTCCCGATCCGTGTACCGCCCATCACTGATGTACCAGATGGTAATGGGCAGCGGACGGTCGGGCGTGTAGCCGGCGAAGGCCAGCAGGCGGCGCGCCTCGTCCAGATTGCGCGCCGGCTGCGTCGGCGCGTGCCCGGGCACGCCATCGGGAATGGGACTGTAGAGCGGCGTGCGCGTTT
This sequence comes from Ardenticatenales bacterium, assembly GCA_020634515.1. Lineage (NCBI taxonomy): Bacteria > Bacillati > Chloroflexota > Ardenticatenia > Ardenticatenales > Ardenticatenales bacterium. The sequence continues at coordinate 9,886 of JACKBL010000009.1, forward strand.
CCTGGAACACCTCCGTCGCCAGCGTCTGCCTGTCTACGGCGTAGGCCACCGCCTGCCGCACTTGCGGCACGTTCCACGGCGCTTTGTCCTGCACAAAAATCAGGTAACTCTTGAAGTCGGATGGTCCGCTCCAAAAGCGATAGTCCGCCACCGGGCGCAGGTCCAGCAGGTCTGTATCCGACAGCCCCGTCCAGGCCACGTCAATGGCCCCTATCGCCAGCGATTCGCGCATCCGCTGCGCGGAAGGATAGAAGCGCACCTGGATGTTCTCAAAAGCGGGCGCGGGACCGGGCCACTGCGGATTGGCCTTGAGTTGCAACTTCTCCTCGGAAATCCACTCTTGAATTGTGTAGGGGCCGATGCCGCCGCACGTACTGGCGGGGTCGGTGTTGGGCGAGAAGCATTCGTCGCTGATCACGAAGTATGGGGGCGTCGCCAGCAGGCTGGGGAAGTAGGAGATAGGCGCGGCCAGCACGAACTTGACGGTGAGCGGATCGACCACGGTCACGGCGTCTTCGTCGGCAAAGCCATCCCCATTCTCGTCCTTGAGGAAGGCGTTGACCAGCCAGTTGCCCAGGCGCGCCGACCGCAGCACCGACCAGCGCACGTCGTCGGCGGTCAGGTTGCTGCCATCGGGGAAGATGAGGCCATCGCGCAGGCGGAAGGTGTACTCCTTCTTGTCTTCCGATAGCGTTAGATTGTCAAACAACAAGGGCACTAACTCGTTCTCTCCCGTATTCCAGAACAGCCCACCCATGGTATTGCTCTTAATTTCCCAGCTAATCAGGTCGGGCTGCAAGTCGCCCGGATCGAGGCTGTTGAGCGCGCCGCTGATGCCGATGACCAGTTCGTTGGCGGGTGTGCCGATGAGGGATTCGCCGGCGCGGATGGTATCATCTTCGATCAGCCAGGCGCGCGCCAGGCGGTCTATCGTGCCGTCGTCGCGCACCTGGGTGATGGCTTCGTTGAGGGATTCCCGCAGCGCCTCGTTGCCGTCGGCCACGGCGATGCCGTACGCTTTGCTGCTGATCCAGGCATCGCGCCCGCTGCCGCCGGCGATTTTCAACTGCTGGTAGTAGGTGGTGGTGAAGTGGTCGGCGTCGTCGCTGTCGATGATGGCCCCGTCCACGTCGCCATCGATCAGGGCTTGGAGGGCGGCGGGTATGGTGTCGTAGACGTGCAGGTCGGCGGCGGTGATACCCAGCGCCTGGGCGGTTTCCGCGCCGCTGCTGTTCTCCTCGACGCCGATGGGCGTGCCCGGCTGGATGTCCGCCGCGCTCTGGAGGGTGGTTTCGTTGGCGCGCACTACCAGGACCTGCCCCAGTTCCAGGTAAGGTGTGGTGAAAGTGATGCCTTCTGGGGGGGTGTCGGGGATGACGAGGGCGGACATGGCGGCGTCGAATTCGCCGTTGGCGACGCTGCGCAGGAAGCCCTGGTCGTAGCTGGTGATCACGAATTCGTAGTCGAAGTCGGCTTGGGGCGCGATGTTGGCCATCACGTCCGCGTCAAAGCCGACGATGGAGCCAAATTCGTCGATGTTTTCAAAAGGGGGGAAGGGGGCGTCGATGGCGATGGTGACGAAGGAGGGCGGTGTGGCGGCGGTGGGGGAAAGAATGCCGGCATCTACCGTCGGCGTCGCGGGGGCGGGTTCGGTGGGGCTGGTTGTGGGCGCGGCTTGTTCCGGTTCCTGCCGGCATCCCGCCAAAACCAACGCCAACACAACTGCTATCAGGTAAATACGGGTTCGGTAGATTTGTTTCATCATGTAGCCGCTCTGGCAAAGTGCCCTCTGCGCGTCTATTACACGGCAAAAAAGGCTCTCTTGTACTGCATATGGACCTGGAAAGCGTAACCGCTAAGCCAGATCGGACCCATTTTCTCTGGCGAAAATGGCCATTGAGCACGTGAAATTGGTCCAATCTCCAGAGAGCGTTAGTAGTTACTGGGAAGCTTTCAATTCTTCTTGCTATACCCGAATTTTCGCAGCGCCTGTTCGCTGCGCCGCCATTTTGGTTCCACTTTAACCCAAAGCTCCAGAAAAACCTTGCCCTCTATCATCTGCTCAATCTGGCGGCGCGCGGCGGCGCCAATTTGCCGTAACTGCGCCCCCTTCGCGCCAATCACGATTTTCTTGTGGCTGTCTCGCTCGACGAAAATGTTGGCGGAGATGTAGGTGACGTCATTCTCCCGCTCCTTGAACGCTTCAATCTGCACGGCAACGCCGTAGGGGATTTCGTCGCGCACTTGCAGCAGCACTTGCTCGCGGATCATTTCGGCGGCGATGTCTCGCAGATAGGTATCCGTCACCTGGTCGGCGGGATAGTAGCGCGGACCAGAGGGGAGGGCGTCAACCAGCATCTGTAGCAGTTCGTCGCAGCCGCGATTGTTTGCGGCGGAGATGAGAATCCAGCGGGCGTCGGGGAGCAGCGCGTGATACGCTTCGCAGGTGGGGATGACCTGTTCCGGGGCGAGTAGATCGCTCTTGTTGAGGGCCTGGATGACGGGGGTGTTGGTCGCAAGGGGGGCCAGTTCGGCGGCGATGGCTCGATCCCCCGCGCCAGGGGGTGTGCCGGCATCGACCACCCACAAAATCACATCCGCATCCGTCAACGTCTCCGTAGCCGCCTCCAGCATAAACTCATCCAACTTATGCCGCGGCGCCTTGATCAAGCCCGGCGTATCCACGAAGACAATCTGATACGTGGGCATCGTCAGAATCCCCAACTGGCGCGCGCGCGTCGTCTGTGGGCGCGGCGTGACAATGGCGATCTTCTGCGCCAGCAGCGTATTCAGCAGCGTACTCTTGCCCACATTGGGCAGCCCCACCACTGTGACAAAACCTGATTTATGCCCTTCGGGCAGACTTTCCTCATCAGGAAGTAGCGGGTCCACCGACCCCTCTTCATACTTCATACCTCACACCTCATACCTCAAAAAGCCCGACGTACTATGTCCAGGCTGCCGGCAATTTCCGCTGCTGTTTGGTGAATGCCGGCACGCATCACCACACACTTCAACCGCGTTTGCGCCAGCCGGGGCAGCCAATCCGCCCAACCAGCCGCGACCGGAGCCACCACGCGCCCCGCTTCATCCAGATCATAAATGTACGCCACCGCCAGCCGTTCGTCCAGCGCCGCCAGCCAATCGCCCAACGGACGCCGATGCAGCGCCTGGGGCACATCCATCGCCCAACCAATCGCCAGGTCCGTGGTGATCCGCGCCATCCGCTCAATCTGGTTCGTCAGCGGGATGCCCAGCCAGTAGTCCGCGTTGACAAGGGCCGGATTCACGCGCCGGTTGACGCATTGCACCCACGCTTCGTCGTATCCTTCGATGGTGGGCGGCGCGGTGTTTTCGTTCATGTAGATGTTGAAGGCGATTTCGCCGGTGAACAGGTCGGCGGGTTGGGTGACAAAAACGCGGCTGCCGAGAATGCCGGCAGCCACCGCCCCACCCAGCAAAATATCCCTACGCGCCCGCTCAAAAAACATCTGCGGCTGCGTCAGCGGCACAGCCGTCGTGGACCAGACGGATAATCCCAGTTCCTCCACCTGCGCCCGCAACTGGCGATAGAAACGTGCGCCGGGCTTGCGGCGAAAATCGTAGCCAAATTCCGCATTTTGCAGATTGATCTCCACATAATCGAAACCCAGGACTTTTGCCTGGCGTAAGGCCGCGGGCGTGGCGGGGTTGAGGGAAGCGGTGTTGATGGCGATGTGCATGGTAAGCGTACCCAATTACGAGTTGCGGGTTACGAAGAGGTTTGTCGTCCCTTTTGGACGTGAGGGTTCCGACTGTTGCCGCCGATATGCGAACAACTTCTCGATTTCACCCGCCGTTGTTCGTGATGCGGGTCAGTTCGCGCAGCGTCAGCCCGGTGCGTTCATCGCGCAGCAGCGGCAGGCGCACGCGCGTGCGCCGTAGCTGGTTCAGGTCCAACCGCGCCGTGACAATGGTCTCTTCGTAATATGGCCCCTGGCAAACAAGATTGCCTTCTGGGTCATAGACGGTGGCCCCGCCCCAAAACGTGACGCCATCTTCAAAGCCGGTGCGATTGCAATGTAGCACGAAGTTGGTGAAGATGCTGGCATATGCCTGGTTGATGTGTTCCACCCAGCGGGCGCTGTCGATTTTCTGCTCCGTGGCCACGCCGCGTCCTGGGGAGGCGGAGGTGAGGATGAGGATGTCCGCACCGTCCAGCCAGAGGAGGTAGGGAGGACTCATGTGCCAGAAATCTTCGCAGATGAGGATGCCCACGCGCCCAAATCGGGTATCGAAGGCGCGAATCTGGTCGCCCCAGGCGAAGTACCGCCCTTCGTCAAACATGCCGTAGGTGGGCAGGTATACCTTGCGGTGGATGTGTAGGAGTTCGCCACGGGAGAGGTAGGCGGCGGAAATGAAGAATTTTTGCCGCCGGTCGGCTTCGACAAAGCCCACCACGAGGTCAATGTCCCGACTGGCTTCTAGCAAGGGGGCGAAGATGGGGCTTTTCCAGTCTGGTTTGAGGGCAACGTCGAAGGCCAGGTCACGTAGTCGGTAGCCGGTGAGGGATAGCTCTGGGAAGATGAGGAGTTCGACGCCCTGGTCGGCGGCCTGTTCGATGGTTTTTAGATGGAGGGCCAGGTTGGCCTGGATGTCTCCGAGCCTGGGGTTGATTTGGGCGAGTCCGACTTTCAGGTTCATAATGGTTTTTCGTGGGGAGTGGGACGTGGTTTTATGATTGTTTGCTGCCGGCATTTCCGCCCAAAAGCAGCGCGAGCAAGGAGCCAATGACCAGGGCGGCGTCTACCCAGAAACCGACGATGGTGATTTGATCGCCACGCCAGGGCCAGAGGAGCAGGTTGGTTCCCGCCAGCAGCGGCAGCGTGAGCCAGAACGAGTTGCGCGGGGGCATTTTTCGCCGCCGGGCGTAGATGGACAGGAGCAGAACGAGCAGGCTGAGACCCATGCCCAGTAGTTGGGTTTGGTAGCGCAGGTCAAAAACGCCATAGTTGTCGGGCAAATCGGCAGCCAGCAGGCCGGGGAGGGCCAGTTTACCGTAGCCACACCCTTGCCAGTAGCAGGCGAACCAGCCGGTGAGGTGTAGGAGGGGGAGGAGGAGGGGGAGAATGCCGGCATTCCACATCCAATTCCCACCGCGCCACCGATCCCACAGCCACATGCCCGCCAGTGCCGCCAGCAGTGCCCCATGATAACTGAGACCGCCGCGCCAAACCAGCCAGATTTCGCCCGGCGTCACCCGGTAGTAATCCCAATGGACCGCAACCGTGGCCACGCGCCCGCCGAAAATGCCGGCCATTAACCCCAGCAGCAGCGGATCAAACCAATCCGCCGCTCGTCGTGGCCGCGGAGTCAGGGCATAGGCCAGCGCCAATCCGCCCAAAATCCCCAGTCCCCACACATACTGGTAAGTGTACAGAAAAAATGGGCCAAACCGGCCCAGGAGCGGATGCATGGCCCCGATCTTAAATGAAGGTGGCAAAAGGGGCAACAACTCCAGAAAATAGGGGTCGGTGGATGGGGGAAAGTGGATAGAATAGGTGGCGATGGGTGGTTGATGGTCAACAACGCGCCGCCCATGTTGTCCGAAGGTGCGATTGATGATGACGATGATTCGCCCTTACACCACCGGCGACGCGGCGGTCCTGCGCCGGCTCGCCCAAACCTTTTCCCCAGCCGCGCCGCTGCCGGCCACGTCGCGCCGCACTACCTGGGTGCTGCTGCGCCAGGGGGAGATCATTGGTTGTGCCGGCTTTGCGCTCGTGCCCGGTCTGCCCGGCGTTGCCGATCTTGACGGGTTTATTGCCCCGCGTTGGCAGCGAGGGGGGGCGGGCAGTCAATTGCTTCGATTTGTGTTGCGGCGGGCGTGGAATGCCGGCATTTCCCACCTCAACCACGCCGTCCCCTCCCTCGACACACCCGCCGCCCACTTCCTCACCCACCACCACTTCCACCTCGAACACAGCGAGACCCAGTTCCGCCTCTCGCCCCTGGACGCCCTGCCCCCGCCCACCCTCCCCCCCGGCTACACCGTCGCCACGCTCTCCGAGAGGTCCGTCATCCCCCATTTCCGCGCTCTCTACGACGCCAGCTTTGCCCCCCATCCCTGGCATCAGCCCTACCCGGAGGACGCCGACGTACGCGCAGAGATGGACCACGTGGGCGCGACGGCTGCCGACTTCCTCTTTCTCCAATATGAGGCGCAGCCGGTCGGCGTGGCCTGGCTGCGACGGTTGCCATTCGATGAAGGAGAGATTGAGCCGGTGGGTATAATGCCGGCACATCAACGCCGTGGATTAGGGCGCGCACTCCTACTCCTGGCCCTCAACCGGCTATACGCGCAAGGCATCCGCGCCACCCGCATTGCCGCCTGGGACGCCAACGCCGCCGCCACCCACCTGTACCGCTCGCTAGGCTTTCGCCCCGCATCCCGCCTCTTCTACCTCACACGCGCCACCGCGCCCACCTAGCAGGCCGTCAGAGAAGTCAATCCGCCTCTCTTCAGGACATGGAGTCAACGCAGAAAAACGCAAATTCACACACGCTTGGCCACGAAAATCCGCAAAATCTGTGGTCCTCTTCCCCCAACAAATCGCCAATCCACAAAATCCACAAAATCCGCGAAATCTGTGACCCTCTTCCCCCCCCAACAAATCGCCAGGGCTGACAAAGAGCAGCCATCGCCAGGCAAAACCCGCCCCATTACTGAGGAGTCAGTGAAATCCCCCCACATGCACTTGCCGTTTGCGGTTTCCGCTTTACAATCAAACAAACGCGGAAAACGCCTTGCAAACTTGTAGGACGAGTTCCCAACTTGTCCCCCGACACGCCTCCCTCATCCAATCCCGATCAGCCTCATGGAGAAAAACATGTTCACCGACATCAACGACGTTCTGACCCGCTTCGGTCAGCAGCACTACATCGCCACCGAGGAAATCGCCACCGTCGTCTACCTCGCCCAATCCCTCGGCAAACCCATCCTCGCCGAAGGCCCCGCCGGCGTCGGCAAAACGGAACTCGCCAAAGTATGGGCCAAAGCCTTGGGCCGTCCCCTCATTCGCCTGCAATGCTACGAAGGGCTGGACGAAAGCAAAGCGCTCTACGAGTGGGAGTACGCTAAACAAATGCTATACACACAATTATTGCGCGACAGCATCGGCGAAATCGTCGGCGGAGCCAGCAGCCTCGCCGACGCCGCCCGCCGCCTGGCGCAAGAAGAAGACGTCTTCTTCTCCGAAAACTTCCTCCTCCCCCGCCCCCTCCTCACCGCCCTCACCGCGCACGAACCCGTCGTCCTCCTCATTGACGAAATCGACCGCGCCGATGTCGAATTTGAAGCCTTCCTCCTGGAAGTCCTCAGCGATTTCCAGGTCAGCATCCCTGAATTGGGCACTATCAGCGCCCTGCACGAACCCATGGTCCTCCTCACCAGCAACAACACGCGCGAACTGAGCGAGGCGCTGAAGCGGCGCTGCCTCTTCCTCTACGTGGACTACCCCGGCCTGGGCACAGAGTTGGAAATCGTGCGCCTGAAAGTGCCCGACCTGCGCCCCGACCTGGCGCAGCAGGCCGTGGAAATCGTGCAGCAGTTGCGCAACCTCGACCTGCGCAAAATCCCCAGCATCAGCGAAACGCTCGACTGGGCGCGCGCCCTCGTCACCCTCAACGCCGATAGCATCGATCCCCCCACCCTGCGTAACACCATCACCGTCCTCCTCAAATACGAAGCCGACGTCGCCAAAGCCCGCCGCATGATGGGCAGAAGCAACTGAGGGTGACGGTTGGCCGTTACTACCAACTATCAACTCCCTACTCTCCTCCCCAAAGGACACCCCTCATGGACAATCGCGTAATCGAATTCATTCATGGGCTGCGGGCGGCGGGCGTGCGCGTCTCCCTGGCGGAATCGCAAGACGCGCTGCGGGCGATGGACGTCCTCGGCGTGCGCAGCAAAACCCTCTTCCGCGAATCACTGCGGGCGACCCTCATTAAGGAAGCGGACGACTTCACCGCCTTCAATGAACTGTTCCCGCTCTACTTCGGCAGCGGCGGCCCGCCGCTGCAAAACGCCCTGGAGGACATGAGCGCGGACGAGCAGGAGATGCTCAAGGCGGCGCTGTCGGCCTTGAGCGGACGCTTGCAGCAGTTGTTGGACTGGCTCACCGGCGGCCAGGGACCGACAAAAGAGGAACTGGAGGACATAGCCCGCCGCGCCGGAGCGCAGTGGGCGCAAAATCCACAGGAAGGAAAGTGGATCACCCGCCGCATGTTGCGCCAAATGGGGTTTGCCCAGTTGGAAGAGATGATGCAGCAGTTGATGGCGCAGTTGCAGGCCATGGGCATGAGCCAGGAGGCCATTGAGCGCCTCACGGGCGTGGTGCAGGCCAATCGGGAGGCGCTGGCGGAGCAGATCGCGCAGCAGGTGGGGCGGCAGATCGGGGAGCAGTTGGCGGAGCAGCAGGACCGCCGCCCCGATGGCCTTCATGGCCCGGACTTGATGCACAAATCATTTGAGGCGTTGAGTGCGGAGGAGGCGAATCTGCTACGCAAGGAGGTGCAGCGGCTGGTGACGCAGTTGCGCAGCCGTGCCGCGCTGCGCCGCAAGCGGGGCGCGCAAGGGAAGTTTGACGCCAAATCAACGATACGCGCCAACCAGCGGTACGATGGCATCCCCTTTGAACTCCGCTTTAAGAAGAACAAACTCAAGCCCAGTCTCGTCCTTATCTGCGACGTTTCCAACTCCATGCGCGCTGCCGTGGAATTCATGCTCCGCCTCGTTTACGAACTCCAGGACCAGGTCTCCCGCGCCCGCAGCTTCGCCTTCTACGGCGACCTGGCGGAAATCACGGGAGCGATGGACGCCAGCCGCGTGGAAAAGGCCATCCAGGACGCCCGTGACGCCATCCCCGGCGGCCCCTGGCGCACCGACCTCGGCAACAGCCTGGAGACCTTCTTCAAGAAACACCTGGACGCCGTGGACGGGCGCACCACCGTGATCATCCTCGGCGACGGGCGCAACAGTTGGAACGCCCCGCGCGTAGACTTGATTCAAGACCTGCAGCGGCGCGCCAAACGCCTCATCTGGCTCAACCCCGAATCGCCGCGCCAGTGGGGCACAGGCGACAGCGACATGCTCCTCTACGAACCCCACTGCGACCGCGTCTACCCCGCCCGCAACCTGGCCCAACTCTCCGCCGCCGTTGACAAACTGCTGGTAGACAACTAACCCCGCCACCGACCCTCTCAATAATCCCCCCAGACCTTTCAGGTTTTGCAAACCGGAAAGGTCTGGGGCCACCCATTGCGTAGTCCGATTTTCCAAATCGGACACCCCTTGCCGTACCAACCCCTTCCCCGAAGCGCCCCACGCCGACCTTTCGGGACTTGGCAACCTGGAAGGTCTGGCGGAACCTAAAGATTACAGAGATCTTCGAGATTTTTGCAATCCGCGATTACGCGGCGGTACGGTCCGATTTGGAAAATCGGACTACTGTTGGCGTACCGCACCTTGCACTGGTTAATGTTATGAGCCGTTTAACCAAGATTACAAAAATCTCCAAGATTCTTGTAATCCGCGATTACGCGGGGGTGGGGTCCGATTTGGAAAATCGGACTACGGCTGGCGTATTGCGCCCTGCGCTGGGTGATGCGATGAGCCGTTCGGCCAAGATTACAAAAATCTTCGAGATTTTTGTAATCTGCGACCGCGCGGCGCTTGCCGTCGTAGGACAAGACGCTGTCTTGTCCTGGGCAATTCGGCGAATTGCCCTACGCTACCCGACCGGGATTACGCTGCCGGCCAAGATTACAAAAATCTTCGAGATTTTTGTAATCTGCTACCGTGAGAGGGGCGTTTTCGACAAATGTATTGGGTATAATAGCCACATATTTCCACGTTTGATAGAAGACAGGACGTTGTTTTGTCCGGGCAATTCGGCGAATTGCCCTACAGCGGGATATGACGCCAGCCGTCGGAGAGGAGGAAGTATCGTGGAGGAAGTCACGAGGAGGCAGGCCGATACCGATGTTGTTGAGCGGCTGTTGGGAGCCATGCAAACAGGCGGGCAGGCGATTGTTTATGCGAGCATCGCTGCCGTGCTTTTCCAGATTTTCGGCGGCAGCGCCGCGGCGCTGGCTCTGCTACCGCCCGTTTTCCTGCGCCTGGTGGAAGCGGTCGGGGTAGATTTGTTGGCGGGGTGGTTGGCGCAAATAGCCGGCTACAAAACGTTGACGGCGGAAGATATTCAAGCGCTGTTGGCGCGGGAATTGAAAAAGCACAACCTGGAACTGGCGCTGTCGCAGGTGGACTTGAAGTATGACTTGCTGCGCGAACTGCCCAACCGTGACATGCTGAAGCACATTGCCGCCGCATTGGACGATAGAGCGATGGCGCGCGCGGAGGTACAGGCCGCCTATTTGCAGAAATTGGAGGTGCTACTGCAGCAGATTTTGAGGCGGCAGTTGACGGAGACGCTGCCCACCGCGCCCGCGCCGCCAGAGCATTTTGTGGGGCGGGAGGGGGAGTTGGCGCGGTTGGCGGGGGCGTTGACGCGGGCGGAGCGGCCGCAGGCGATTACGGCGTTGCAGGGGAGCGGGGGGATTGGGAAGACGGCGCTGGCGCAGATGCTGGCGGCGCAGTTGCAGGACCATTTTCGCGGCGGGGTGTTTTGGGCGGATTTGGCGGGGGCGGGCGGGGACCCGCTGCCGCTGCTGGCGGGGTGGGCGCGGCTGTGCGGGCAGGATGAGGGGGGATTGGCGGCGGCGGCGGGCGCGCGCGGCGCAGGTGCGTGGGCTGCTGGCGGCGCGGCAGGAGGCAAAGGGACCGCTGCTGCTGGTGTTGGATGACGCCCGCCCGGAGTGGATGGACGGGGCGCGGGTGCTGCAAGCGGCGCGGCCACCGGCAGCGGCGCTGCTGCTGACGACGCGGGAGGAGCCGGTGGCGCGGCGGTTGGGGGCGACGACGACGCGGCTGGACGTGCTGGAGGAAGCGGCGGCGGAGAAACTGCTGCTCGAACTGGCGCCACAGAGCTTGACGGCGGCGCAGGCGGCGGAAGTGGCGCAGTTGTGCGGATATTGGCCGCTGGCGCTGCAACTGGCGGGGGCGCTGGCGGACATGGAGGGGGCAGGTTGGCTGCTGCCGCGCCTGCGGGACGGGCGGCGGTTGCGGACGCTGGCGCACGAGGGAGCGGCGGGGAAGGAGGAGAGCGTGGCCCTCACGTTTGACCTCAGCTACGAGCGGCTGGCGGCGACGGACGCGGACGCGGCGCGGGCGTTCCGCTGGCTGGGGGCGTTTGCGGCGGCGGCGGTGGATGGGGAGCGGCTGGCGGCGGTGTTGGCCTGGGGGGAACTGCCCGCGGAGAGGCAAGACCTGAACATGATGTTCCTGCAATTGTTGGGGGAATTGCCAGGGGGTTGGGCAGTGACGGCGGCACAGTTGGAAGAAACGCGGGAGACGCTGCGGCGGCTGCAACCGGCGGCGGCTGGAGCAGGCGGTGGTGGCGGCGGAAGCGGAGGGGGACAAGAGGGAGGTGGCGGCGTTTGTGCATAACCTGGCTATCGTAGCGCAAAACACGGGGGAGATGGACCTGGCACGGCGGCGGTATGAGGAGAGCCTGGCGATGATGCGGGAATTGGGGAATCGTGCCGGCATTGCCTCCTCCCTGCACCAGCTAGGCATCTTAGCCCAGGCCACGGGGGAGATGGACCTGGCGCGGCGGCGGTATGAGGAGAGCCTGGCGATTGAGCGGGAATTGGGGAATCGTGCCGGCATTGCCACCACCCTGGGACAGTTGGCCATCCTGGAAAAAGCCGAAGGGAACGAAGCGGAAGCGGAGCGCCTCTATCGGGAGGCGATTGACACTGCCCGCGCAGTCGGCAACGTGGCCGACCTGAGCATCCACCTGTTCAACCTGGCGCTGCTGCTGGAAAAACAGGCGCGGCTGGCCGAGGCCCTGCCCCTGCTGCAACAGTCATGGGAAATTCAAAAACGCATCGGCTCCCCCTCCGCCAACCAGGACCGCCAGGCCCTGGAGCGCGTGCGGCAAAAGCTGGCAACCTGAACTGAAAAACCCGGTTTTTCGTAAAAACCGGGTTTTTGCGCCACCGGAACACCGATCCCCGCCGCCGGAACACCGATCCCCGCCACCAGAGTACCGATCCCCACGACCGGAATATCGATCCCGCGCGGGATGCCTGCCCGCGTCGCCAGCATGGGCGCAGGTGACGGGCGGCACGGCGACAGAAACCGGGTTTTTGAAAAAAACCCGGTTTCTCTGATTAGCCGCGATCATACTCCGGCAGGCAGAAGCGGCAGCCATTGTAGCCACGCCGCAGCGCCATCTCCAGGTCATTGTACGGAACCTTGTTGCGCGGCGACATATTCCGCACCCATTCACAATCCGCCAGGTGCAATTCCGCGCTACGCCGGTTGCCGATGTAGGCCGGCGTGCCCACGCTGCGCGCCACCAACGTCACCCGCCCCGTGACGGCCCCGTTGATGCGCTGCTCCACGAAGATGGGGAACACCTCTCCATCCGGCGCATCCTGCGGCAGACTCGCCTCCAGCCGCACCAGCGCGTTTTCCCCCGGCTTCATGGGAATCTGGCGCAAGTCCGCCGTCGTCGCCGCCGTCACCTGCACCTCGCAGACGCGCCCGCCGTCCGACAGCCACACCCGCTCCAAATTCGTGGGCGCGCCCTCGTCCAGATAGCGGGTGGGCAGCTTTAGCTTCACCACGCCGCCGCGGAGTTCGCGCCGGTCAATATGCAGGTCGGCCACGGCGGAGGCGTGCGGCAGCCCGGCCACATAAAACTCCAGGCTCGTTTCCCCGTTCACCATTACGTCCTGCACGTTCACATTCTTCCACGCCAGGTTATCCTCCCAGCGCACGGCGGACACATCCTGCTGCCGCAGCGGGTCGTCGGGATGCTCCACAGTGGCAAAGAGGCAGAAGTGCCCCGGATCAACCGTGTAGTTGGCAGGATTGGGCGGCTCCCACTCAAAGACGGTGACAAACGCACCATCTCCCGCGGCGCTGTGCGCGGGGACGTTAATCGTGCGCACATGGCTCACCACCCCATTCACCTTAATCCCATCCGTCTTCCAGTATGGCTGGCTCAGGTTCGTGCCCGCCTTGGCCCAGTACAACTTCACCTGGGCGTTGTTCGCCGCCTGCGAGCCGCGATTGTGGACGCGCACAAACACGTAGTTCGTCTGCCCATACTCCGGATTAGGAACCGACGTGGCCGGGTCATTAGTCAGGCTCACCCAGATGTCGGGCGACAGGTAGAGCGTGCCCAGCGACGGCTCCATCCCCGTGTCCGCGTTGTTGTCGCGGATATACAGGTCGGTAAACACCAGCCCGGCGCTGACCACGACGGCGAAATCCTGCAAATCGCCCGTCGTCACCTGCGTGGCCACGTTGATGCCCGTCACGCGCACGGTGTACGCGCCCGTCTGCGGGTTGGTGATTTGCACCCGCTGCACGTTGTTGTTTGCCGGCGCGCCCTGCGTGGTCGTCCCGTTGGGGGCGATCACGGCCAGGCGCAACTGATTCACCAGCCCGCCGCCGACCGCCGGATTGCTGGGATGGTCGCTCCACACCAGCGTGGCGCGGAAGGGGATGCTGCTGTCTACCACCTGGAAGGTGAAGTTGCGCTGCTGCCCCGTGCCCACCGCCAGCGCGGGATCATCGAAGAACTGGTAATGCACGGGATACGGCGGGAAGAGGGCGTTGCACAGATGCACCCGCCCCCACCCCTGGCTGTTGTCGGGAACCGCGCCCACTTCCGCCGGCGTGTACTGCCCCGTGATGGGCATGGCGCCGTGCAGCAGCAGCGCCTTGATCAGCGCCGCCGAGGGGTTATTCATCAGGTGGACGCGGGCCAGGAACTGGCGGATGAGCGTCACCGTGCCCGCCGTGATGGGCGTGGACATGCTGGTTCCGCCCATGTACATGTAGAAGGGACGGTTGGGGTCACTGGCGGGCAGCAGGCCCCAGCCGTTGCCGGAAGCAGCGCTGGAGCGCACGGAGAGGATGTTGGTCCCCGGCGCGACCACGTCCGGCTTGGGGCGGCCATCGTCCGTGGGGCCGCGGCTGCTGAAGGCGACCATCCCCTGCGGGTCGTCCGACAGGTTGTCGTTCCGAATCGGGTTGGTGGGGAAGTCAAACGGCCAGTAGTCGTGATAGGTTCCCTGGTAGCCGCCGGTGGCGCGGTTGTTTTCCGTCGCCCCCACGGAGATGCAGTTCTTGGCGCTGGATTGGGAGCTGAGCGAGTCGGCGTCAATCACGCCGTTGCTGTTTGCATCCTCGCCGTCGTTCCCCACGGAGTAGAGGATGACCATATCCTTGTGATTCCAGACGAACTCGTCAATGTCCTCCGACTCAACCGTGTACTGGCCGTGCAGGTGGTTGCCCCAGCTATTGCTGTGGATGCGCGCCCCATCGTTGTACGCTTGCTGGAACAACTGGTTCAGGTCGGCGGGGATGCCGGTGAGGCTGTCGAACTGGTTGCCAATCGCCTGGAACACCAGCCGCGCCGCCGGCGCCATGCCCCGAATCAGGCCGTTGGAGGACGTGCCATTGCCCAGCACGGACCCGGAGGTGTGCGTGCCGTGCCCGGAGGCCACGTCATGCGCGCCGTCTCCCACGCGGTCGTAGATGTTTACAATGCGCCCCTGGAAGTCGTCGTGCATGGTGGCGTCATTGACGCCGGTGTCCAGGCCGCTGTCGGACACGCCCACGATTTGCCCTTCGCCATCCAGCCCGTGTTCGTCCCACACTTCCTGCACGCTGATGATCTGCGCAGCGATGTTGTTGGTGAGGACGGGTTGGCTGTACGGCTCAATCCATTTGATTTCCGGCATGTGCGCCAACTGGTCTACGAAAGCCAGGTCGAGCGAGGCGCGGAGGGTGGTGGCCGTTTCTTCGACCACCACGCCGCCAAAGCGGGCGATGGCGCGGCGGATTTTGGCCCGATCTTTGGCGTGATGCAGCACAATGGAGACGTTGCCCTCCGGGGTGGGGGTGAACGTGTCCACGGCCACGGCCAATGTGTCCAGCTCGTGCGCGGCGGCGCGGCGGCGGCGGCCTCGCAGCAGCGGGCTGATCTTGTAGGCGGGCTGGTAGGGGCCAACCCAGTTGACGTAGGGGAGTTGAGCCACGGCGTCTTTGACGGTGGCGTTCATTTCCACCAGGTAGGCGTTTTCGGGCACGTAGTCGTGCAGTACGCCACCGAGGTCACGAATGGCCGCGCCCCATTCCGGCTTCACGGGACCGACGAACTGCACCAGCCAGTAGTTGCCGCGCGCGCCGTTGGTGGCGGTGAGGGCGGCGCGGGTCGCGGGCTGGGCGGCGGCTTCCGCTGTGTCGAATTCCACGGCGCGCAGGCGAATCTGGGAGGCCTGTGGCTGTTCCTCAACGATGAAGCCCTGGTTTTGCAAGGTGAGTAACTGGTTTTCGGTGACTTCCGCGAGGAGGAAATCGTCATAGGTGGCCAGGACGCGGCTGACGAGCCGCTCTACCTGCTGCCGCCGCGGGATTTCCGGCGCGGATACGTAGATGACAACACGTTTGGTTTGCATGATCGGCTCCTTGTAAAGGGTTGGTGGCGTCACTTCAGTGGGCTGCTGGCTGAAGCCGGCGCCGGGAGTCTGGGGAGGGCTGGGTTAGGGGGGATGAGGGAGGGATGGGGTGTGTCTGGATGGCCACGGCCAGGGGGAGGAGGCCAACAACCAGGCGCTGACAAGTTTTCCCCAAGATTGGTTCATTCTTGGAGAAGGAACGTTGTTCCTCGTACACTTTACAAGGTAAATCAGGGGAGAAGGGGCGCAAAGTTACGATTGTAACCTCTAACCCATGACGAAAATCAGTTGTCGGGGGGCAGGCGCGGCGCGCAACGGCTAAAGCGCGCCGCGCCTGGGGGAATATCAGGCGTATTCTTCCATGGGGATGCAGACACAGAAGAGGTTGCGGTCGCCATAGACGTTGTCAATGCGGCTGACGGCGGGCCAGAATTTGTGTGCGCGCACCCAGGGCGCGGGGAATGCGGCCTGCTCCCGCGAGTAGGGGCGGTCCCAGGCGTCGCCGGCGACGACTTCCGCCGTGTGTGGCGCGCCGGTGAGTGGGTTGTTCTTCGCGTCTAGGTCGCCGTTTTCCACGGCGCGCATCTCGGCGCGAATGGCGATCATTGCTTCGCAGAAGCGGTCTAGTTCGGCCAGTGGTTCGCTTTCGGTTGGCTCAATCATCAATGTGCCGGGCACGGGGAAGGACATGGTGGGGGCGTGGAAGCCGAAGTCCATCAGTCGTTTGGCGACGTCGTCCACGGTGGCGAATTCCTTCAGGTGGCGCAGATCGAGAATGCATTCGTGGGCGACGTAGCCGCTGTCTCCTTTGTAGAGGACGGGGAAGTAGGGGTCGAGGCGGTGGGCGATGTAGTTGGCGTTGAGGATGGCGATTTGGGTGGCTTGGGTCAATCCTGCGCTGCCCATCATGGTGATGTAGGCGTGGGAGATGAGGAGAATGCCGGCACTGCCCCACGGCGCGGCGGAAACAGGACCAATCGCGCGGCTGCCGCCTACGCCTTTGACCAGTGGATGGCCGGGGAGGAAGGGGGCCAGGTGTTCCGTGACGCAGATGGGACCCATCCCCGGTCCGCCGCCGCCATGCGGGATAGAAAATGTCTTGTGCAGGTTGAGGTGGCAGACGTCCGCGCCAAACTCGGCGGGGCGGCAGAGGCCGACGAGCGCGTTCATGTTGGCGCCATCCATGTACACAAGGCCGCCGTTGTCATGTACGACCTGGCAGATTTCCTTGATGGCTGCCTCGAAGACGCCATGCGTGGAGGGATATGTGACCATAAGGGCCGCGAGGTGGTCGCGGTGCCGCGCTGCCTTCTGGCGCAGGTCGTCCACGTCGATGTTGCCATGATCATCGCAGGCGACGACGACCACATCCATGCCGGCCATGACGGCGCTGGCGGGGTTGGTGCCGTGCGCGGAACTGGGGATGAGGCAAATGTGACGATGGTCGTCGCCGTGGGCGTGGTGGTAGGCGCGAATGGTGAGCAAGCCGGTGTATTCGCCCTGTGAACCGGCGTTGGGTTGCAAGGAAACGGCGGCAAAACCGGTGATTTCGCACAGCGCCGCTTCTAGCTGCTTAAACAGTATCTGGTAGCCTTCCGTCTGATCCACGGGCGCGAAGGGGTGCAGTTGGCCGAATTCTGGCCAGGTGACGGGGATCATCTCCGTGGTGGCGTTCAGCTTCATGGTGCAGGAGCCGAGGGGGATCATGGAATGCACCAGGGAGAGGTCGCGGGCTTGCAACTGATGGATGTAGCGCACCATTTCCGTCTCGGAGTGATAGGTGTTGAAGACGGGGTGCGTGAGGAAGTCGGTCTGGCGTTGGAAGGGGGCCGCGTAGTCGATGTCCACGCTGTCGGCGGCGGCTTCCAGGTCAATGGCGGCGGCGTCCGCGCCAAAGACGGCCAGCAGGTCGCGCAAATCTGCTGTGGTCGTCGTTTCGTCCACGGAAATGCCGACGCGGCCGTCTTCGTGGAGGGCGAGGTTGATGCGGTGGGCGAGGGCGGCGGCGGCGATGGCATCCTGGTGGCGGGGGCCGTTGGTGATGGTGAGGGTGTCGAAGATGGGGGCGTGGTTGAGGGTGTAGCCGAGTTGGCGCAGTTGTTGGGCGAGAATGCCGGCAAGTAAGTGAACACGGCGGGCAATGCGCGTCAACCCCTGCGGACCATGATAGACGGCATACATGGAGGCCATCACCGCCAGCAGCACCTGTGCCGTGCAGATGTTGCTGGTGGCCTTGTCGCGGCGGATGTGCTGCTCGCGCGTTTGCAGCGCGAGGCGCAGGGCGGGCTTGCCCTGGGCGTCTACGGAGACGCCGACGAGGCGACCGGGCATGAGGCGTTGGTAGTTTTCCCTGGTGGACATGAAGGCCGCGTGCGGGCCGCCATATCCCATGGGCACGCCAAAACGCTGGCTGCTGCCCACGACCACATCCGCGCCAAACTCTCCGGGCGGGCGCAGCAGCGTCAGCGCCAACAGGTCGGCGGCGACCACGACGAGGGCGTCGTGCGCGTGCGCCTGGGCGCAAAAATCGGCGTAATCGAGTATGTCCCCGTCGCTGGTGGGGTACTGGACGAGCGCGCCGAAGGTGGGTTGGGTGAAATCGTACGTCTCGTGGTCGCCGACGACCACCTCAATGTCCAGGGGGACGGCGCGGGTCTGCACGACGGCGATGGTTTGTGGGTGGCAGCGGTCGGAAACGAAGAAGACGTTGGCGGTGGATTTGCGTGGGCGGGCGCGCAGGCAGAGGGTCATCGCTTCGGCGGCGGCGGTGGCTTCGTCCAGCAGGGAGGCATTGGCGATTTCCAACCCCGTTAGGTCGGTGATCATGGTCTGGAAGTTGAGGAGGGCTTCCAGGCGTCCCTGGGCGATTTCTGGCTGGTAGGGGGTGTACTGCGTGTACCAGCCGGGGTTTTCCAGGATATTGCGCAGGACGACGGGGGGGGTGAGGGTGTTGTAGTAGCCGAGGCCGATGAAGGAGCGGAAAACCTGGTTGCGATTGGCGAGTTGGCGCAGATCGGCGAGGATTTCGGATTCGGAGCGGGGAGCGGGCAGGTCGAGCGCGCCCGTCATGCGGATGGTGGCGGGGACGGCCTGGTTCACCAACGTATCCAGGGTGTCCAGGTGCAGGCGCGCCAGCATGTGGTCTACGTCGGCGGACCTGGGGCCGAGATGGCGGGACATGAAATGGTCAAGCGGCGGCAGGAGGTCGCGGTTGCCGGTTGCTTCCAGTGGGGAATGGGTAGCCATGTGTGGTTCTCCGGTTTGCGGGTGGCGGGTTTGCGAGGCGATTTGCCACTTGCCCCGCGCTCCTCTAATGGCGGGCGTCGCAGTGAGCCTGGTAGGCGGTGGCGTCCATGAGGCCGTCCAGTTCGCCGGGATCGCTGATGTCAATTTGAACCAGCCAGGCGCCATAGGGGTCTGCGTTGAGTTTTTCGGGGGCGTCGATCAGGTCTTCGTTGACGGCGGTGATTGTGCCGGCAATGGGCATGTATAAATCCGATGCCGCTTTCACCGATTCTACGACGCCGAAGGCATCGCCGGCCGCGAACGTATCCCCCTCGGCGGGGAGTTCCAGGTAGACGATGTCGGAGAGGGCGTCCTGGGCGAAGTCGGTGATGCCGATAACGCCGGTGCTGCCGTCAACGCGGACCCATTCGTCATCTTCCGTGTAGAGCAGGTCGGGGAGTATTTTGGTCATGGGGATCTCCTTTGAAAATAGTTGGCGGTTGAGAGTTGGTTGTTGGTCGTGTTGGTGCCTGTTCAGCTTGGAGAAGGAACCAGTCTCAGGTTGTTCGTTCCCACAACACGAGCCTATGGCAAATAAAAAGGACGCAAGCAACCAGAAACACGTTGCTGGCGTCCTCTGTCGTTCGGGGAGGGAGCGGGCAAGGTAGCCATCGGCTACCGCAAAGGCACATCGCATTATTCCCGGGCCTGAGAGATTCACCGCCGCCACAGCGGTTTGCCCCTTCGGCGCTGCCTGGCAGCTTTCCAGAAGTGCCCAACCAAACGGTCCTTTTGCCTGAGAGATTCACCGCGCCACGGCGGCTTGCCCCTTCGGCGGTTGCCTGGCAGGTAGCGAAAAGACACGCCCCTGGCGGCGCTTTAACGGCTGCCAGGGAGGCGGATGCTATTTGCCGCAACGCTCTCCCGATTGATTGTTCAAGTTTATGTGGCTTTGCGAACATTGTACGCGCTTAGGAGTTGCATGGCAAGAGAATGCCGGCAGGCGGGCAGGCGGCAGGCGCGAGAATACGGGAATCGAAACAACGGTTCGTGCAAGGGACCATTCTATGACGTCTTCCGGCGGCTGACTTTGCGCCCAGGTGAGAAGTTGGCGAAAATAACGGGCGGCGACTTGTTGACATGGAAACCTATCTGGTAAACTTCAGGCGTTTGTGGCCGACTGACCGGGCCTGAGATGTGATCAAGAAAATACGGAGCGTGGATATGAGAGATGAAGGTGTCGTTTTCCTGACGGCCAAAGGGTTAGAGGCCATCCGCAAAGAGTTGGCTTATTTGAAAGACGAGAAACGGGCGGAGATTTCCGACCGCCTGCATAAGGCTATCGCCATGGGCGACTTGAGCGAAAATGCGGACTATCATGCGGCGAAGGAAGACCAGGCCTTTATGGAAGGGCGCATCCGTGACCTGGAAGATACGCTGCGCCGGGCACAGGTGATTGAGGCTTCGGGGCCGTCCGACAAAGTGCGCGTGGGCAGCCGCGTGACGATCATGGAATTGGGGTACGACGAGGAAGAAACGTACCACATTGTGGGCGTTCACGAAGCGGACCCGACGAAAGGGTGCATTTCTAACGAGTCCCCGTTTGGGCGGGCGCTATTGGGCGCGAAGGTGGGGCAGACGGTGCGGGTGAACAGTCCCACGGGCGCGCTTTCGCTGAAAGTGCTGCGTATCGCTTGAAGTGAATGGCTGCTGGTAACGAGGCAAGAAGATGACGTTGCAGAAGTCTAAGTTCCTGATTCTGGCGCTGATGGGGTTGTTGTTGCTGCCGGCATTGGCCTGTGGTTCCAGCAGCGCGAAAATCTCTACCCTCTCCCCCGATACGACGGAGAAACTTGATACGGCTGCCGCTACCGCCGCTGCCGGTGCGCAGCAGTTGGGCGACATTGCCGGCACAGCCGCCGCCCAGGTTGCCACTGCCGCCCCCACCCTGCAAGCCTCCGCGCAAGAGATCGTGGAAAACGCTGCCACCAGCATCCCCACCATCATGGCCCAATTGGAAGACGCCGCTCCCACGCTGGAAGCGCAGGCCGCCGCCGTGAGTACGATTATTGCCGGCATGCCCGCGGGCGTGACCATGGACGAGCTGAAGGCGCGCTTTGCCGATGTGCAACTTGACGAAAACGGGACCTTCAGCGTGACCATCACCGACCAGGAATGGAACGCCGCCCTCATGGCCCGCCAGGAAGCGCGCATTGCCGCCAACGACCCGCCCGCCACGCAAGACATTG
This sequence comes from Ardenticatenales bacterium, assembly GCA_020634515.1. NCBI lineage: Bacteria > Bacillati > Chloroflexota > Ardenticatenia > Ardenticatenales > Ardenticatenales bacterium. The sequence continues at coordinate 30,942 of JACKBL010000009.1, forward strand.
TTTTTACCTTCTACCCCGACCGCATTGACCTCACGGGCAACGTCGTCAGTCCGATTCAAGGCCCGCTCACGGCCTCTTTTCGCCCGTATATCGCGGATGGGACGTTTCAGTTTGAGATTCTGGCGGCGACGATTAACGATGTAGAAGTGCCCAAGCCGTTGCTGGACCTGGCGGCGGGGTCGGTGCGGGAGACGATTACGGAGTTGATCAGCAGCCTGCCGGATGGTTTACAGTTGACGGATGTGCGGCTAGATGCCGGCACAATGACCATCAACGGACAACGCCCCTGACCCATTCCCCCCAGACATCGCCTATTTAGATAGATTTTGACAGAAAAAAGCGACTATAAAGAACACCGTGCCTGACCGCACGGTGTTCTTTTTTGTCAGGCAGCCGGGTTGCATACACGCTAAAGACAACAGAGAGGTGAAGGAGATAATAGTCACTGTGAAAAAATCATCGCGCCTATCCGGTTTCTACAAACTTTCGCTGGAACAGCGGGTGAATATCGTCGCCGACTGGGCCGGCCTCAGCGACGCCGACAAAACAGTTCTACTGGAGCAAGGACTGACAAACGAGCAGGCCAGCCACATGATCGAAAACACCATCGGCATGCACGCTCTGCCGCTGGGCGTGGCCGTCAACTTTCGCATCAATGGGCGGGACTACCTGGTTCCCATGGCCGTGGAAGAACCCAGCGTGCTGGCCGCCGTCAGCTATGCTGCCAACCTGATCCGCCAGGGCGGCGGCTTCCATACCACGGCCACGGAATCCATCATGATCGGCCAGATTCAGGTACTGGACGTACCCGACCTGGAAGCCGCCCGCCGCCGTATTCTGGCGCAAAAAGAAGCCCTGATGGCGTGCGCCAACGAGAGCAGCGAAAGCATCGTCCGCCGCGGCGGCGGCGCGCGAGACGTGGAAGTGCACCTTTTCCCACAAACGCCCGTCGGACCCATGCTGGTGGTACACCTCCTCTACGACACCCTGGACGCCATGGGCGCGAACGCTATCAACACCGCCGTGGAGACATTGGCCCCGCTGGTGGCCGACCTCAGCGGCGGGCGCACCCATTTACGCATCCTCTCCAACCTGACGGATCGGCGGCTGGCAACCGCCCGCTGCCTCATTCCCGCCGACGCCCTCACAACCAAAGATGGGCAGGATGGCTCCATCGTCGCCCGCCTGGTGGAAGAGGCCAACGCCTTCGCTATTGTTGACCCCTACCGCGCCACCACCCACAACAAAGGTATCATGAACGGCATTGACGCCGTGTGCATTGCCACGGGCAACGACTGGCGCGCCATAGAGGCCGGCGCGCACGCCTACGCCGCCCGCAACGGTCAATATCGCGCTCTTACGGATTGGCACGCCACCGAGGATGGCGACCTCTATGGCGAAATGACGATTCCGCTGGCTGTGGGCATTGTCGGCGGGGCCACAAAGGTCCACCCAACGGCCCAGGTGGCCATGAAGATTCTGAACGTGGCCTCCGCCGCCGAACTGGCGCAGGTGATGGCCTGCGTCGGGCTGGCGCAAAACCTGGCGGCTATCCGCGCTCTGGCGACCACGGGCATCCAACACGGCCACATGCGGCTGCACGCGCGGCAGGTGGCGCTGGCGGTGGGCGCGCCTGGTGAACTGGTAATGCCCATCGCGGAACGATTGGTGCGCGAGGGAAATATCCGTGCGCGGCGGGCGAAAGAAATTTTGCATGAAATGGTTGCCACCTCGGCTAATGGCGTGAAGGCCTTGGCGTAACAGGAAAATACAATGAGTGACTTAGATAAAGGTTTGATGAAGACGGATAAGCCGGTGGGGATTGTGGGGTATGGTGCGTATGTGCCGCGTTTCCGGTTGCCGGCATCTGAAGTGAGCAAGATGTGGACAGGCGGCACGGGCGGCGTTCCCATCAAGGAAAAAGCCGTCAACGGCCTGGATGAAGATGTCGTCAGCATGTCCATCGAAGCGGCGCGCAACGCCCTCAACCGGGCGCAAATTGATCCGCAGCTCATCCGCGCCGTCTGGGTCGGCAGCGAGAGCCACCCCTACGCCGTCAAACCGACCAGCACTATCGTCGCCGAGGCGATTGGGGCCGTGCCCCACACGCAGGCGGCGGATTGGGAATTTGCCTGCAAAGCGGGCACGGAAGCGATGCAGGCCGCCATCGGTTTCGTTGGCTCCGGCATGGCTCGCTACGCCCTGAGCATTGGCATGGACACCGCGCAGGGTCGCCCCGGAGACGCGCTGGAGTATACGGCGGCGGCGGGCGGCGCGGCCATGCTCATTGGACCCGCCGATGAAGCGGCGGCCATCATTGAAGGCTCCTACTCCTTCGTCACGGATACCCCGGACTTCTGGCGGCGGGCGCACGCCAACTATCCTTCCCACGGCGACCGCTTCACGGGCGAACCCGCTTACTTCAAGCACATTATGGGCGCGGCGGAAGCGCTGCTGGAGGGCCTGGAGCGCAAGTCCGACGATTACCAGTGGGCCGTTTTCCATCAGCCAAACGCCAAATTCCCGGAGCGCGTGGCGGAGATGCTTGGCTTTAGCCAAGAACAAATCAAGCCTGGCCTGCTCAGCCCGCGCATCGGCAATACCTATGCCGGTTCCGCCGTTATCGGTCTCACGGCTACCCTGGACGTGGCCCAGCCGGGCGACCTGATCTTGATGGTCAGCTATGGTTCCGGGGCCGGCTCCGATGCCTTTTCCTTCCGCGTCACGGACCGCATCCTGGAGATGCGCGACCGTGCCCCCAAGACGGAAGATTACATTGCCCGCCGCCAGATCATTGATTACGCTACCTACACGCGCTATCGTGACAAGCTAAAAATGGCGTAGAGCCGTTTCCCCGACGCAGCGCACCACATCGGACCAACCGCCAACTATCAACCATCAACTGACGAACCACTATGAGCAACGTATCCATTATCGGTATTGGACAAACAGACGTGCGCGAGCATTGGGACACGTCGCTGCGCCATCTGGCGTGGTATGCGATTGAGGCGGCGCTGGATGATGCGGCGACGACGGATATTGACGCGATTTATGTGGGCAATATGCTGTCGGGCAGCCTGAGTGGGCAGGAGCATTTGGGGGCGTTGATTGCGGATTTTGCCGGCATGCGCGGGCGCGAAGCCATCACCATAGAAGCAGCGGACGCCTCCGGCGCGGCGGCATTGCGCCAGGCCGTCCTGGCCGTGGAAAGCGGCCTCATCCGCACCGCTCTTGTCGTCGGCGTGGAAAAAATGACCGACCAGACGGGCAGCGCCGTGGGCAAAGCCCTGGCAACCACCCTGGACCAGGATTACGAAGCTACCCAGGGAGCCACCCCCGCCGCCCTCGCCGCCCTCATGATGCGCCGCTACATGCACACCTATGGCGTGGATGTGGCCGATTTTGCCGGTTTCAGCGTCAACGCGCACAGGAATGGAGCGAGCAACCCGCGCGCCCTCTTCCGAAACCAGCTTGAGGCGGAGCGATTCGCCTCCGGGCCATTGGTGGCCTCGCCTGTGACCCTCTTTGACCAGGCACCCCTGGCGGACGGAGCCGCCGCCGTCATTCTAACCAACCAGGAGCGGGCGATGGATATGGTCCCGCAACCTGTGAAAATTGCCGGCAGCGCCCTCGCCACCGACACCCTCGCCCTCCACGACCGCCGCGACATCCTCTGGCTCTCCGCCGCGCAGCGCAGCGCCGAAAAAGCATTGGCCAAAGCCAACCTGACCCCCGCCGATGTAGACTTCTTTGAACTGCACGACGCCTACACCATCCTCTCCGTCCTTGCCCTGGAATCATGCGGATTCGCCTCGCGCGGCCAGGGCTGGCAGTTGGCCCGCGACGGCCAGATCGCCCGCGATGGCGTGCTGCCCATCAGCACCTTTGGTGGCCTGAAGGCGCGTGGTCATGCCGGCGGGGCCACCGGCGTCTACCAGGCGGTAGAAGCGGCCCTGCAACTGCGCGGGCAGGCAGGCGATTGCCAGGTTCCCCACGCCCGTGTTGGCCTGACGCAAAACCTGGGCGGCAGCGGCGCCACTGCCGTCACCCACGTCTTCACCATTGACTGACACACTGCTTCCCCCATTCCCCTGTCTCATTCCCAAAATGGCCGATCGCCGCGCAAATCATCTTCTCTGATAGTTTTTGAGAGTCTTTTTGCGGTGATGAAAGTTTCTGAAAGGATGGATGTGCATAATACAACCATGTAGGATGCAGCAGAACATCATCTGATTCTGGTCATCAGTAGATTCAGGAGTAATCAAACAATGGAAGTTTCACGTCATTGGCGTCTAAAAACACAACGATACAGCCTGGTGGGCGAAGTCTGCCCTAGCTGTGGGGTCAAGCTCTTCCCCCCGCGCGATGTTTGCCTGGAATGCGAAGCGCCCGCCAAAGAGCTGTTTACCTTTACGGGTCTCGGCGAGGTCTTCTCTTACACGACCATTTACGATGCTCCCGCGGGCTTTGAGCGCTACGCCCCCTACACAGTTGCCCTGGTGAAACTGGCGGAAGGGCCGCTGGTGACGGCGCAATTGACGGATATTGCCCCAGAGGATGTGCAGATGGGCATGCCCGTGGAAATGGTGACGCGCAAACTGACCGAAGATGGCCCCGAAGGAATGATTGTTTACGGTTATAAATTCCGCCCCACCGGCCTCATGGCCTGACGAAACACCTCCTTACCTGTGTTTGATGAAGGCTGGCCCCGCATAGGGTCAGCCTTTTTTGTTTCCTCCGCTGAGCCAATTCTCAACAATAGAAAACAGAGTGCCGACAACGGGTAATATCTCCGTAATTTTCCCTTAAGCCGACTGCAAGGTGTCTTGGGCAGACTACTGCTATCAAACAAAGCAGTCTGTATGCGCGCAGACGCACCATTGGTGCGGCGCGCCTCCCAAGCAAGGAGAATTATCATGTTTGTTGTGCCTCAGCCTCTTTATGATACCTGGTCTGCATACGCGCCTCAAACGCCGCGCCAACGCCTGCCGTTGCGCCCGAATACATCCCCCCATCGCTTAACCTTCGTAAAAAATGCCATCAACGGCCTGTCTCCGATTGATCAGGTGCTGTTTGAGCGTTTTGGGCAGGGAGCGATTGTGCCCCTGCCGTATGATTGCATCCATCATGCCTTCGAGGCCCACGCCGGCGCGGACCCGCACGCCGTGGCCGTGCAGCACCTGGAGGAAACCATCACCTATGGGGAGTTGGACCGCCAGGCGAACCGGTTGGCGGCGCGGCTGGCGCAGCTTGGCGTGCGTCCGGGGGACAATGTGGCCCTGTTCTTGCAGCGTTCTCTCCCCATGGTGGTGGGCATCATGGCGACCTTGAAGGCGGGCGCGGCTTATGCGCCGCAGCATGTGGGCGTGGCGCCGGAGTCGCATCTTAGCTATGTGTTGGCGACGGCGGGGATCAAGGTGATTCTGACGCTTTCCCATTTGCGCCATCTGATTCCGGTGCCGGAGGGGTGTGTTTGCCTGGCGGTAGATGAGATGATGCAAGAGCCGTTTGTGGATGATCGGGCGTATGTGGCTCCATTTGTGCCGGCATTTCCTCCCAGCCGCGACCATACGTGTTTCATCATCTTCACGTCAGGGACAACGGGAATGCCGAATGGCGTGCGGGTGACACATGGAAATGCCGGCAACATCCTCCTCACCGCACCGGGAAACCTGGGCATGCGTCCCGGCGTCAAAGTAGGACAAATCCTGAGCATCGCCTTCGACATGGCCGCCTGGGAAATCCTCGGCAGCCTTTCCAACGGCGCCACCCTCATCATTCGCGGCCAAGACTTCATGGAAACAGCCCGGCAAGTAGACGTAATTATCTCCACCCCCTCCATCCTCAGCACCTTCGACGCCGACCAATGCACCAACGTCAAAGTCGTAGCCGTAGCCGGCGAACCGTGCCCGCGTCCGCTGGCCGACAAATGGACCTCGTTCTGCACCTTCTACAACGCCTGCGGTCCCACGGAAACAACCATCGTGAACACCATGCAGGATTATCAACCATGGAACGAGCGGCTGACGATCGGCAAACCCACCCCGAACAATACCGTCTACATCCTCGACGAAAACATGAAACCTTGCCCCATCGGCGAAGTGGGCGAGATGTGGGCGGGCGGCGCGTGCGTCTCCGCCGGCTACATCGGCAACGAGGAATTGACCCGCGCGCGATACCGGCCAGACCCGTTTCTCGGCGACGGTCACGTCATGTTCCGCACGCGCGACCTGGGCCGCTGGACGCCCGATGGAGAACTGGAACACCTGGGGCGCACGGATGATCAGGTGAAAATTCGCGGTTTTCGCGTAGAACTGGATTCCGTGTCCGCTGCCCTCGAATCCGTCCCCTCCTGCAAGCGGGCGGCGACGCTGAAACTGGACAACCGCAACCTGGTAGGGTTCGTATCTCCGCGCACGGTGGACGTGGAGGCCGCGCGCCAGGCGGTGGCCGCTACACTGCCTTACTACTGCACGCCCAAATTTGTGCTGGCGCTGGATGAACTCCCCCTCACCAGCCGGGGCAAAATTGACAAGCGGGCACTGATGCGGTTGGCCGCCGCGTATGATGAAGCGATGCAAGAACAAGAAGAATGGCTGGAGGTGACGCCATGCTAAAAACGGCAACGAATGTGGAATTCCCCCGTCAACGGATGAAAACACCCATTCCCGCGCAAGCGGAGGAGAAAGGTCTCCCGCCGCGGCAGGGCTTGTGGAACCGTATCAGCCGGCGTCCTGAGTTGATGCACTACAATCGCCTGATTGCCCTGGTCGCCCTGGTCAATCTGACCGTCCTGGGATTGGGGCTGGTCCGAGGCGGCTGGTGGGCAAGCGGGCAGTTGCCCTTGCGGATGTTGTCCAACCTGGTGCTGGCAAATCTCTCGCTGGCCATTCTCATCCGGCAGCAGGTCGTGATCAATCTGCTGTTCAAGCTGGCGACGAGCGCGCCCACGCACTGGCCGTTGTCAATTCGCTGGATTTTGGGCAAGGTGTACCATTTTGGCGGCCTGCATGTCGGTGGTGCCGTGGTGGGGACGCTCTGGTTTGCGGGATTTGTGGGGGCGCTGACGGTGGCGTTGGCGCGGGGGCTGCCCGGCGTGTCGCCGGTGACGGTGGTGGTGACGTACGGGCTGCTGCTGGTGTTGGTGCTGATGGTGGTGATGGCGATGCCTTCCATTCGCGCCCGTTACCACAATCAGTTTGAACTCTCGCACCGGTTGGGCGGCTGGACGGCTCTGGCGCTTTTCTGGACGCAGAGCCTCCTGTTCATCAATGATCAGCGCGGGGCGGTCTCCTTCGGCAGCGCCCTGCTCGTCTCGCCGACTTTCTGGATGCTCCTCGTCCTCACGGTGAGCATTGCGCTCCCGTGGCTGCGGCTGCGTAAGGTTCCCGTACAGATGGAAACGCCCTCTTCCCATGTGGCGCTGGCGCGCTTCAACTACGGCGTGACGCCGTTCGCGGGGTCGTCTACGACCATTAGCCGTAGTCCGCTTAAGGAGTGGCACGCTTTTGCCAATGTGCCGGCACCGGGCCAGGAAGGATTCCGCCTCACTATCTCCCGCGCCGGGGATTGGACGGGGGATTTGATAGATGATGTGCCTTCGCATGTGTGGGTGAAGGGGATTCCGACGGCGGGCGTGGGAAATATCGATCGGTTATTTAAGCGGGTGGTGTGGGTGGCGACGGGCAGCGGCATTGGTCCTTGTTTACCGCACTTGTTGGCCGGAGAAGTGCCGGCATCTCTCGTCTGGTCAACGCGCACACCCCGGGAAACCTATGGCGACGCCCTCGTAGACGAAATCCTCTCCGCACAACCCGACGCCCTCATCTGGGACACCAACGAGCATGGCCGCCCCGACCTCGTCAAACTCGCCTACGACGCCTACAAAGCATTCGACGCCGAAGCCGTCATCTGCATCTCCAACAAGAAACTCACCTGGCAAGTCGTCTACGGCCTGGAAAGCCGCGGCATTCCCGCCTACGGGGCTATCTGGGACTCTTGATGGCTTATCACAGATGACGCAGATGACGCAGATTGAGGGATAGTCTCATGTCCCCTAACTATCTACTGACCCTTGTTTCAGAACGAGGACAAAACTTATCACAGTTGACGCGGATGACGCTGATTGAGGGGTAGTTTCACGTCCTCAACTATCTATTGACCCCTGTTCCAGGAGGAAACTATGACTATTCAGATCGAACGCCAGGGGCGCGTTGTAATCGTGCGGTTGAATCGGCCCCAGGTATTGAACGCGCTGAACGCGGAAGTGATGCGGGAAATGGTCGCCGCCATGCAGCCGCTGGACCGCGACCCGGAGGTGGGCTGCTTCGTCATCACCGGCAACGAACGCGCTTTCGCCGCCGGCGCGGACATCAAAGAACTGGCCGCCAAATCCTACATGGAGATGTTCCACGAAGATTTCTTCGCCGGCTGGGACGCCTTCACCACCCTGCGCACGCCGAAGATCGCCGCTGTAGCCGGCTACGCCCTGGGGGGCGGCTGCGAGCTGGCCATGATGTGCGACATGATTTACGCGGCGGACACGGCCAAATTCGGTCAGCCGGAAATCAAACTGGGTCTTATACCCGGCATGGGCGGCTCGCAGCGGCTGACGAAACTGGTGGGCAAGGCGAAGGCCATGGACATGCTGCTCACGGGGCGCATGATGGGGGCGGAGGAAGCGGAGCGCGCCGGGCTGGTGGCCCGCGTCATCCCCGCCGACAAATTGCTGGACGAGACGCTGGCGGCGGCGCAAACGATTGCCGCCTACGGTAAAACGGCGGCCATCTTTGCCCGCGAAGCCGTGGAACGCGCCCTGGAGTCAGGTTTACGCGAAGGACTTCTGTTTGAGCGACGCACATATTACGCGCTGTGGGCCACCGCGGACGCCCACGAAGGGATGCAGGCTTTCCTGGAAAAGCGCCCGCCCCAATTTATGGGGCGATGAGCAAATGTGTTAAGCTATGGCGGTTGGAGATTCCAGGAATGGCGTTCCTTGCAGGAATGCCATTTCGCACGCTATTGGAGGAAACCGCCGTTTATGGATGCACAAGAAATACTTGCCGTAGCCGTGGAGATTGCCCGCGAGGCGGGAGCCTATTTGCTCACGGGCTTCCTACAGCCGAAGCAGGTCCAGACCAAAACCAGCGGCGTCGATTGGGTGACGGAATATGACACCACCGCCGAAACGATGATTGTGGCGCGGCTGCGGCGTGCTTTTCCCGATCACGGCATCGTAGCCGAAGAAGGGAACGACCACGCCACGCGCGGCGACTATCACTGGTACGTTGACCCGCTGGACGGCACCGTCAACTATGCCCACAGCTTCCCCCATTTCTGCGTCTCGCTGGCGCTGGCGCGCGGGGACCAGCCTGTGCTGGGCGTCATCTACGACCCCACGCGGGACGAATGCTTTACGGCCATCGCCGGGCAAGGCGCGTTTTTGACGCAGGGCGACAACGCGCGCCGTCTGGCGGTGACGGCGGAGACGGCGCTGGGGCGCAGCCTGCTGGCGACGGGCTTTCCTTACGACCGGCAGACAAGCGCGTTAGACAATGTGGAGCAGACGCGGGCGTTCCTGAAACGGGCGCACGGCGTGCGGCGCGCGGGGGCGGCGGCGCTGGATACGGCCTACGTGGCCGCCGGGCGGCTGGATGGGTACTGGGAGTTTAAGCTGCACAGTTGGGATGTGGCGGCGGGGGCGCTGCTGGTGCGGGAGGCGGGCGGCGCGGCCATGATGATGGATGGCCGCCCGTTTGCGCTGGCGGATGGGCCGATGTCCGTGGTGATGAGCAATGGGCGCATCCAGCAGCAGATGCTGGATGTGTTGAGCGGCTTGTAAGCGGAGAAACCGGAGAAACCGGGTTTTTATCAAAAACCCGGTTTCTTGGTTACGGGTTGTTCAGGCGGGGGCAAGTTGGGGGGGCTTTTCCGTTTCGGCCAGCTCGAAGTAGGTTTCGATCAGCTTGATGCTGTTTTGGGCGGCGGTGTTGATGCTTTTGGCGGCGTCGCCGATGGTCTCACGCCGGTCGGCGTCCGTTTGCAGTAGTCGCAGGGCCATTTGCGCCTGGAAGCTGTTGAAAGCGATGGTGATCTGGCCCATATCGCCCATGAGGTTTTGCAGGCGGGAGACGGGGCGGAGGAGGAAGAGGAGGAAGATGTCCCCAATGCCAAAGCCGGCGGCGATGATGGATTTCATTTCGGTGATCTGGCCGCGGTAGGCGCTTAATGCCGGCACGCTCAGCAACCCCACGCCCACCACAAACATCATCACCGACAGCACCACAATCGTGTAGTAAGTGATGCCAAACTTCACGCGCAGCCGCCGCACCTCGTTGCGGCCATCCTGCAAATTGCCAAAAAGATAGTCAATCAACGCATTGTTGGCGGATTCGATTTTGGTCGTGTCAATGTTCATCAGGTTTCTCCAGGGGGGATAGGGGTAGGACTGCGAAGAAACCGGGTTTTTGTCAAAAACCCGGTTTCTTCTTGACGTATTAGCGCGCACCGACGACTTCGGCGATGCCCCGGCTTTGGCCGTTTGCCACCCAGACCTCATCCGCGAACTGCGGGTTGCTGGCGGAGGCCACGAAGTAGGTGACGCCCTGCACGGTAGGCCGCTGCCGCAGTTGTTGCCAGAAGTTGACGTACTCGGCGGCTTTGGCGGGGAGCGTGACGGTGTTTTTGTTGTTGGAAGCCTCCGTCACCCAGACGAGTTTTTGCGCCATGTTGTGCGTGGAGAGGTAGCTGAGGTAACCATCCAGCACGGTGAGGGCCGTGTCCATGGGGTAGTCCATAGCCCAGTAGATGTGCGCGGCGAAGCCATCGGCGGCCTGCACGGCGGCGCGGCTTTCCTCCAGGAAGGAGGTGGCGTTGCGGCGCACGTTGTTCACCGTGCCGCCGGGCGACAGCCCTGGATAAAGGAAGCGCACGCCGGGCAGCGCGGCGCGGTAGCGGTTGAGGACGTCGAGGAACCAGGCGGCGAACGCCTGCCCGTCGGTCCAGGTGCTGCCCAGCCCTTCGATGAAGAGGTTGGGTTCGTTGTGCAACTCGACGACTGCATTTTTGCCGGCAAGCACGTCCAATGCGCGGCGTGTATCGGGGAGCGTGTCAGTCACGAACTGCTGTGGGGAGATGTTCCGACCGCCGAAGTCGAGGAATGCGCGCACGATCCAGCGGGCCGCGGGTCGCGCCGCCATCAGGTCGCGGATGCTTTGTGGGTCCAGATTGGAAAGGATCTTCACCAGGTCCACGCGCGCCGTACTGAACACGTCCGCCTCACCGGGGGCGATGCGCGGGTCGGCGGTGGCGTGCAGGCCAAACAGCGCCTGGCCGTTCACGGGCTGTACAATCGCGCCCGCGCCCACGCGCCGCCCTTCACGAATGAAAGGCAGTGGGTCCACCACGTCCGGTTCGACGTAGCCGGGTAGCCCGTGGCCGATATGCTGCAAGTTCAGGTGCAGATGGATGCCGGTGGAGTTGCCCGTTGTGCCGGCAACGCCAATGGGCTGCCCGATGGCCACGGTTTGCCCTACGTTCACGTCAATCTCGGAAAGATGGCCGTACCAGGTGAAGTAGGTCTGACCGTTGGGCCAGTCGTGTCGGATGACGATGAAGTGACCGTAGCCGGTGTTGCGCCGTTCTACGCGGGTGACGATGCCGCTCTGGGCGGCGAGGACGTTGACGGGCTGGCCGCCGACGGTGGCTGCCAGGTCTACGCCTTCGTGCCGGTCGTCGAAGATGCCGTCCTTGTCGTAATCGCGGGGGTCGTTGAAGCGGGAGGTGACGAAGAGGGCGCGATCTACGGGTAGGGCCAGCCAGAATTCTTCGACGAGATTGGCGATTTCCTTGAAGGTGACGACGCTGCCGGGGTAGTTTTGCCGGTAGAACTGGATGAAGTTGGCCTGCTCGGCGGGCGGGCAGCCGTATACTTCGATGGTGCGGCGGGTGAGGTCACCAATGCCGGCATCGTCCATACTCCAACCCGTCGTCCGCCGCTGCACCATCCCCATCTCAAACACTTGCAGCGCCTGGTCATTGCTGACGCTGTCGTGTAGCAGTTGGTAGGTGCGCGTGTATTGCACGCGAGGCCGACCGCGACAATCGGAGGGCTGGGGCGAGGTGGAGAAGGTGACGGCCATGCCCACTTCGCCGGGAACGGGACGGAAGGTGACGGTGACGCCGGGATAGTGGGTTTCGTACCAGTCCACTATCTCTTGCCAGTCGGCCTGGGGCGCGCCGAAGATTTCTACGCGGCGGTCATCCAGGTCGCCAATGCCGGCATCATCAAAACTCCAACCCACCGTCCGCTTATCCCCCAGGCTGGCCTGGAAAACGGCGCGCGCCTGGGCGGGCGTGAGGCTGTCGTGCAATATCTGGTAGGTGCGCGCATATTGCAGACGTGGCTGGCCGGAGCAAACCGCGGGCGGCACATCATCCCACCTGTCGCTGAGGGCATAACCCGTCAGCGGCGCGATCAACTTCTGTGCCTTGTTGGCGATGTCGCTGTAGCCGTGCCCCAGGTACCAGATAGCCGCGCCCAACACCTGCGGATGCGGCTGGTAGATTTTGGCCGCTTCCTTCAAGTGCGCCATCGCCAGTTCGGGGGTGGGAACATGGTTGTACACCCAGCCCCATTCGGTGATCAGGACGCACGGGCGGGCGATGTTGGCCTGGTCGCACACGTCGAACAACTGCTGGAAGCGCCCGATGAGTGACCCGTTGCCCGCGAGGATGTTGCCGGCATCCAGGCTATACTCATGCAGCGCCACGGCCACCTGATCCGGATGCTGTGCGCAAAGCTGCAAGTAAGCCTGCCAGCCGGGCGTCTGCCAGTCGGTCGGCTCTGGCTCGCCCGTGGACCAACCCGGACCGGCCACCTTGTAGCCATTCGCCAGCGCCAACTGGGCAATCGCCGTCATAAACTGGCCGATCCAATCGGCCCGATTCTTGTCCGGCTCGTTAATCACCTCCAGCCAGACGTGTTCCTTGTCATTGTTTGCCACGAATTCCGGCGGTAGGGCGTCCACAATTCGCTGCCAATGCTCGGCGGCGGCCTGCGCCGGAGACAAATTGTAGTTGGGCAGCTCAAACGCGCCGCCGCTGCGCCGAAAGACGATCACGTGCGGCACGCCGCTTTGCTGCCGTAGCGCCGCCAGTTCGCGGCAGACGCCATAGTCGTCTACCGACTTCAGCACGGCAGGCCGCCCCGCCGTGTCCAACTGCTGAAAATAGTCGCCGATGCCCTGGCGGTTGCCGCCTGCGCCTGCGTGAAAACCAAACATGCAGTAACCCATGATGTTTTTACTCCTCAGTAATGGTGACAATCAACAATAAACAGATGACGAACAACGGGAAATAGGGGAAGCGGAAAAGGTTCTTACTGGGCATCATCGCTGAGCATTTGTCCTCCTTGTTCGTTTTGCAGATAGGAAATCAACTGGTCCAGGTTTTGGAATCCGTGGCGCACGTTTGTGCCGGCATCTTCCAAACTAAAACGAAGCACGGACGCCGCCTGGCTTGGTCCGCCGCGCTCCTTCCAAATGCGCAGCACAAAAGACCGATAAGTGAGAGATTGACTGTTCATAGAAACCTCTGAGAAAAACAGTTGTCAGTTGGATGTTGTCAGTTGATAGGGCAGGAGTTGCTGGACATTGTGACCGCCCTCCTTATAATGGAATGAGAAGGTTGCGCTTTCTGTCCGATTCCATCATCTCTGCGGATTGGTTCATTCTTGGAGAACAAACCAATCTTGGGGAGAACTGATTTCAGGACGCTCACTTAACTGTCCTCATCTTATCGCCCCATCGTTTGGCTATCGCTGATCTATCGTTAAAACAGAAACGGGGAATAGCAATTACGGATTAATTGATTCAAAAGCTTTATGGCAATGCTCGAACTGGCCCTGTTGGGGAAACCCACCATCACCCTGGACGGCCTGCCCGTGCCGGACCTGGTGTCCAACAAGGCGCAGGCGCTCCTCTTCTACCTGGCCGTGACGGCGCAGTCCCACTCGCGCCAACGGCTGGCGGGTCTCCTCTGGGGGGAGATGGATGAGGAGCGGGCGCGGCGAAACCTGCGCGTAGCCCTCACCAAGCTGCGCCCACTGGCGGACGATTTCCTGCTGGTGCGGCGGCACAGCCTGGCCTTCAACCACGAGAGCGATTGCGTGCTGGACGTGACCCATTTCCAGGATTGCTTGCAGCGCCCGCAGCCAACCGTGGCCCAGTTGACGGAAGCGGCGGCGCTGTATCGGGGGGAGTTTCTGGAGGATTTCCACCTGCGCGACGCGCTGCTGTTTGAGGAGTGGATGGTGGCGCAGCGGGAACGGCTGCATCAGATGGCTTTGCGCGCCCTCTATCGCCTGGCGACGCATCACGCGCAGCAGCGGGAGTATCAGGCGGGCATCAAGCACCTGCGCCGGCTGCTGGCGCTGGAGCCGTGGTTGGAGGAGGCCCACCGCGAGTTGATGCGCTTGCTGGCGCTTACGGGGCAGCGTAGCCTGGCGCTGGCGCAGTATGAACTGTGCCAGGAGATGTTGGCGGCGGAGTTGGGTGTGGAGCCGGGCGCGGAGACGGCGGCGTTGTATGCGCGGATTCTGGCGGGGGAACTGGAGCCGGAAGCGGACTCGGGGGCGGTGCTGCCAATTACGCCCTCGCCGCCCGCGGCGCCGTTCCAGGCTCCGCGCCAGGTGGCGCATTTTGTGGGGCGGCAGCAGGAGCAGTCGCTGCTGCCGGCATTGCTGACGACGACGCGCCGGCGGGTGGAGGGGCCGCGGGTGGTGGCGTTGGTGGGCATGGGGGGCGTGGGGAAGACGGCGCTGGCGGTGCAGGTGGCGCACGAGTTGCGGGAGGATTTTGTGGATGGGGTGCTGTGGGCAAATGCCGGCACGAGCAACCCTCTGGCGATCATGGAAAGTTGGGCACAGGCCTATGGCGCGGACCTCACCCGCTTCAGCGACCATGACAGCCGCGCCGCCGCGCTGCGTGGCCTCCTGGCGCAAAAAAACGCCCTCATCGTCCTTGACAACGTGCAGACAACGCAGGTGGACAGCCTCTTCCCCGGTGATGGCGCCTGCGCCGTCCTCCTCACCACGCGCAACATGGAGGTCGCCCGCGCGCTTGCCGGCACGGTCCTTACCCTCGACGTGCTGCATCCGGCAAATTGCCGGCAACTCCTCGCCCGCATCCTCGGCGAAAAACGAGTCCTGCAGGAAGTCGAAGCCGCCGACGAAATCTGCGCCCTTTTGCAGCAACTCCCCCTGGCCGTGGAAATCGCCGCACAACGCCTCGCTTCCCGCTCGCGTCAATCCCTGCTCAGCATGGCCGCCCGCCTGCGCGACGCGCAAAACCGCCTCGGGCTGCAAATCATTGACCGTGCCGTGCGCGCCTCTTTCGACGTCAGTTGGGATACGCTAGAAGCCCCCTTGCGCGCCACGTTTGCCGGATTGGGCCTCTTTGGTGGGCGCACGTTCACCGCCGCCGCCGTGGCCGCCCTCATAGACAGCGACCTGCCCACCGCCGAAGATGCTCTGTTCTCGTTGGCCGCGCTTTCGCTCGTCACCGAAGAGGGGGCGGACCGCTACCGCATGCATCCGCTGTTGGCTGATTTTGCGCGGGAGAAGTTAAATGCCGGCATGGAACAAAACAAACACCGAGCCGCGCGGCTGGTCAACTATTACCTGACATTCGCCCAGACGCAGCATCGGACTTTTGCCGCCCTGCAACCCGAATGGGAAAATCTGCTGGCCGCGGTCCGGCTGGCACATCAACAAGCGCTATGGACCCAGGTAGTGGCGCTCACGGAGGCGCTCACGCCTGCCTGGTTTGCCCGCGGCCGTTTCTACGAGGCACGCCAGGCATATCACTGGGCGGACGAAGCCACCGCCCATTTAGCGGACGAAGCCACCGCCGCCCGCATCTGGCTCCAATGGGGGCGGGCCTGCCTGCGCCAGGGAGATTATGACGAAGCCCAGAGCCACCTGGAACGTGGCTGCGCCCGGTTCGTCGCCGGCGGAGACATCCACAGCGCGTCTCTGGCTCAATATGAGTTGGCGGACATTGCCCGCGAGCAAGGGGACCTGCCCCGCGCACGCGCCCTCACGCAGGAGAGCCTGCGCGTCTGGCAGGACGCGGAAGCGGAAACGGTGGAACTGGCGGCCATACTCTACAAACTGGCGGACATTGATTACGCGGCGGGCCGACACGAGACGGCGCGGCAGGCGGCGCGCCGGGCGTTGGCAATCTGCGAGGCGCTAGGAGACCAGCCGTGGCGCGTGAAGGCGCTGCAATTGCTGGCGGCCATTGCCATCACCTTGCGCGAATATGATCAAGCAGAGGCACACTGCCGCGGCGCAATGGCCTTGTGCGAAGCATTGGGTGATCAGCGCGGATTGGCGTTTATTCTCTACAATCTGGCAACCGTGTATCAGCGACGGGGCGACGATCCGGCGCAGGCGCGCCGGCACGCGGAGGAAGCATTGAACTATTTTGAGGCGATGGGGGACAGGCGGGCGCAGGCGCAGGTGCTGCGCACGCTGTGCCAGCTTGATGCCGACTTGGGGGATTATGCGGCAGCGCTGACAAAGGCGGAGCGCAGCCTGGCGTTGTGCGAAGCGTTAGGGGACGTGTGGGGGCAAGTCTTCTTGTTGGCGCAGTTGGGGGATTTGCGGCAGGCGATAGGGCAAGTCAAGCCCGCGTGGACCTATTGGCGGCAGGCGCTCACGCTGGCCGCCGACCGCGACCATCCGCTAACGCCATCGCTGCAAGCGCGCCTGGCGCAAACATAAGGGTGCATCCGTTTATGAGGGCTTCGCTCAGGAATTGACGGATGCGCTTGCCGGGTTCTTCTGTATCAGAACCGCCAAAGTTAATTCCGAGCGACCCCTATGTGGCGCGCCAGGCGCGACGTTCCTCAGAAGAGCGTCGCGCCTGGGTTATTGAATCCACTGCCCGTTGCCAAAGGTGTTCCAGCCGCGGGCGATCCAGACATTCACCCACCAATCGTCCGGGCCGCGCTCAACTTTGAAGAAAGGTTCCGGCCATGTGGGCAGATACTCATCCAGGTTGTCGAGCATGTATTGCCAATCTTGGGGCGGAATGGATGGCAGAGGGCTGTTGGGAAGGGCTTGTCGTCGGGGAACGGGTGTGAGGCGTTCCAGGACGGGGGCATAAATCGTGCGCTTGATCGCCGCCAGGGTATGCGCATTGACTTGCGTCGCATCCAGGTCCGGCGGCACATCGCCCAGGGGCAGATCACGGAACGCTTGCCACCAGTTATCATTCCCCATCCGCAATGCCAGCCGCTGCAAGACAGCGTTGATGACCCAATCCACCGGTGCTTGCGAATTCAACGCCACGCCGTCAGACAATGCCTGCTCGGGGCGCAGCGTGCCCGGCATCGTTGCCGGTTGGAACTTATTCGGGTCCTTGATTTTGTCCTGATGCCGCACCTTGAACTGCTCCCGCCGGAAGGTCCAGGCCGCGTCCAGGGGGCCGGACCACGGCGATTGCCGGTGATGCAGCACTTTGTGATAGACCTGGGGCCGCAGTATGGGCGTGGGGTGTTCGCCATCATCCACGTTGAACTTCTGGGGCCGCTTCTCGAGTTGCAAATCTTGAAAATCGAGCGCGATCACCGGACCGGCAATGAGGCAGCCATAGACATCGGCGGCGATTTCCTCAATCCAGGCTTTCACGTAGTCTGGTCGCTGCCGACCATAGTCGTCGTTGAGCAGTTTGCGTACATTGCCATTGGCGCGACTGGCGCGACCAAAAACGTAATGGCCGACTTCGTGCGGAATCGCCAGGAAATCCTCAGGCGTACTCACGCAGCTAAAGGGGATGCCGATGAGGGCTACGTTGGCGTAAGGGATGATGCGAATGGAGGCGAACTTCTCGAAATAGGTGATGACGGCCGTTTCCGCGGGAACCAGGTCGCTCTGGATGGCGGGCTGCAAGGCAGCGAAGGCAAGCTGATCGGCGATGGCCAGGGTGTCGCGCATCGCGTCGGAGCCGTTGCGCCGCTGGTCGATAGCCCATTCGATGACCTGGAGGTCGTTGAAGGATTGGTTGATCACGCCGCGAAAGACGTAATCCAGGGGGTAGCCAGGCAACGGGGTGAGGTTGTTGAAACGCCCGGTGGTGAAGCCGTCCACGAAAAAGCGAAACTGGCCGGTGGCGAAGATATGCAGCCGGTTGAGGAGCGCGGCGAGTGCGAGTAGCTGCGGATCCGCGCTGGTGGGGGCAAGCTGTCTGGCGTATTGCAGTCGGTCATCAAGCGTTTGCCAACGGCGCTGCCAGATGGGATCGAGTAAACTTTTGAGGGGCGCAATCATGGCTGTTTCTCCTGAATACTGAAAAACCCGGTTTGGGGACCGAGGAAGAAGAAACCGGGGTTTTGGGTGTTGTTATCTGGCATGATAGGAGAAGAACGTTAAACTACCGTTGATTGTATGCGACGGGAGGGTGATAAGCTACTTTTGCCGGGCAAGCGGTCCCAACTGGCCGTATTTGCGGTATCATAAAGACTAAGTGGCTGTCCGCAATCAAGTTAGGGGAAATGTGCGGACAGCTTGTCAGTAACCATCCGTAAAAAGTGTGAAGTTATTTTCGGACGATTACTAAGTAACGGCGAAGGGTTCGCCCAAAATCAACTTTGGACTATCCATCAAGCAAGAACCCTTCCAGCGCATCCGTCAATTCCCGAACGAAGCCTCTATTAACGGATGTGCCTTAAGCCCGATTGGCCCCACTTTCTCTGGTGAAAATGGTCCAATCTCGTCCCGTGGGCGCACACAAGGAGCATGACATGAAGAGTCACGAAGTGGATTATCAGGTTTGGGGTGATGATTTGCAGTTTGTGGAGATCGAACTGGACCCGGGGGAGACGGTGATTGCTGAAGCGGGAGCGATGATGTACATGGAGGAGGGAATTACGTTTGAGACAAAAATGGGGGATGGCTCGCGCCCGGATCAGGGATTGATGGGTAAGCTGGCGGCGGTGGGGCGGCGGGCGATTACGGGCGAAAGCCTGTTTATTACGCACTTCACCAACGCGGGGCAGGGGAAGCAGCATGTGGCTTTTGGCGCGCCTTATCCGGGGAAGATCATTGCCATTGATCTGGACGAGGCGCAAGGGGAGTTGATCTGCCAGAAGGACTCGTTCTTGTGCGCGGCGTTGGGCACGGAGTTGAGCGTGGCGTTTAACCGTAAGTTGGGGGTGGGGCTGTTTGGCGGTGAGGGGTTCATCTTGCAGCGGTTGCGCGGTGATGGCAATGTGTTTATCCACGCGGGGGGCACGATTGTAGAGCGCCGCCTGAGTGGGGAGCGGCTGCGGGTGGATACGGGGTGTATTGTGGCGTTTGAGGCGACGATTGATTATGACATTCAACGTGCCGGCAATCTCAAGTCCATGTTGTTCGGCGGTGAAGGGATTTTCCTGGCGACGCTGCAAGGCACGGGGCGCGTCTGGCTGCAATCGCTGCCCTTCTCCCGCCTGGCGGACCGCATTCTGGCGTTCGCTCCACAGACGGCGGGCGGCAAGACCCAGGGCGAAGGCTCCGTGATTCGTGGCTTGAGCAACCTGTTTGAGCCGTAGTCGCGGCGCGATCAGGCAGTGTGAGGGTGCATCTCCACGAAGTAGCTCTGGCACGCCTCGTCAATCAGATCGGGCGTCAGGCGGGGGGGCGTACTTTCATAGTTGCAGATGGAGACCAGCGTCTTCAAAATATCGCGGGGATGCACCGCCTGCAACTCCCGCCGCGGCTCACGATACCATTTGTTGAGCAGGTGGAGGAATCCATCCTTATCAAAAGGTACGCGATACTGCTGGCAGGCGCTATTGAAAATCTGGTAGAAGAGCCGCTCATCAGGGGCGGTTACTTCTACTTTCATCTGAATACGGCGCAGGAAGGCGTTGTCCACTAATTCGCCGGGGTCCAGGTTAGTGGAAAAGACGATTAGTTGGCGAAATGGGTATTCCAGGACCTGCCCTGACTGCAAGCGCAAGAAGTCAATGCGGTTCTCCAGGGGGACAATCCAGCGGTTGAGAAGTTGCTGTGGGCTGAGTTGCTGCCGCCCAAAGTCGTCGATGAGGAACATGCCGCCGTTGGCTTTGAGTTGGAGGGGGGCCTCGTAGAATTTGGCGATTGGCTCAAAGCGCACTTCCAGGGCTTCCATGATCAGTTCACCGCCGACCATGACGGCGGGGCGTTGGAAGAGGCCCCAGCGAGCATCTACGCGCCCAAATTCGGCGTTGGTGAATTCGTCCTGGGGCACGGGTTCGTGGTAGAGGGGGTCGAATATCTTCACGATGTGGCCGCCGACGGTGACGGCGTAGGGGAGCCAGATGGGGGTGCTGCCGGCAATAAGCCGGGCGATGGCCTGGGCAATGGTGGTTTTGCCGTTACCAGAGGGACCGTAGAGGAAGAGGGAAGTGCCGGCATTTACCGCTGGACCAATGCGTCGGTGAAATGTATCCGGCAAGATTAGATGCTGCAACGCCCGTTTCACATCCGCCGGACGCACGTGCGCCCACTCCTGCGTTTGAAGCTGGATCGCCCGATTATACGAATCAATATCCACCGGGGCCGCGTCCATGTATTGTGAACGGGCAATTGCATCTCGCGCCCGTTCCCCCCCCTCATCCGTCAGGCGATACGCATAACTGAGCCGTCCCAACGATCCCGTCCGCGCAATTTCTACCAGGTGTTCCTGCTTCATGCGCGTCAGAAACTCGTCCAAAAGCTGGGCGTGAATCTTTATCACTTCGACGAAGCGGGCTACCGTTACCTCTCCCTCGCTAAACAGCAGGCGATAAATCAGGTCTGTTACGATTACGGACGGGATACCCAACTCCGCCATGGAAGCTGGGCGACCGATCACTTGTTTCAGGGTAACGTTATCGGGTAACAAAGGGACACTCCTCGTGCAAACAGGAAAATCGGGCAAATGAAAACTATCGCCGGATTTGGCATACCGGGCAAACTTCCGCTTTATTATGAGCCGGACCCCCCACAATTCGTATAAGACATTGGTATGACAGCGCCGACGCGCGTTTCCGCCAACAAAAAAGGGCGTGTGGGCGGCATTATCCGCCCACACGCCCTTCTGCTTTCCGACTTCATCACAAATGTATCAACCTGTTTTCCCGCAAGGCAACGGCTACCCCACTCGTGGCCTGAGCTTACGGTGGGAGCACCTGGATACCCACCTTTGACCTTATTCCTCGCTATCATTCACGCGGGAGAGCCGGCCTTCGCGGATAACGGCCACCGAAGCGACGGTATCGCCATCATTCATGTCCATCACGCGCACGCCCTGGGCGTAGCGTCCCTGGCGGGAAATCGTGTTTACCGGCGTGCGCAAGATAATGCCGTTACCGGAAATGCACGTCACCTCATCATCCTCCAGCACCACCCGCGCGCCCACGATTCGATCCCGGCGATCCGTCAGATTCATGACCGTCACGCCCTGGCCGTAGCGCCCTTGCGTGCGAAATTCGTCCAGGTCGGTGCGTTTGCCATAGCCGTTTTCCGTGATCAAGAGCAAATCAGACTGATCCAACACCACATCCGCGGCGGCAATGAGATCGTTGTCCGTCAGCTTCATGGCGTAGACGCCCTGTGCGGTGCGCCCCATGGCGCGCACGTCGCCTTCATAGAAGCGAATCCCCTTCCCCTGTTCACTGACCAGGATCAGGTCTTGCTCCCCTTGCGTCATCTTCACCCAGCCTAACTCGTCATCGTCCTCCAGGTTGATGGCGATCAGGCCTGTGGAGCGGACATTGCTGAAGGCGCCGACTTCCGTGCGCTTGATGCGCCCCTTGCGCGTGACCATCGTCAGATATTCGGCGTCGTCGAAGTTATGCACGGGCAAGGCCACGGTGATGCGCTCGTCTTGTTCCAGGGGCAAGATGTTCATGAGAGACGTGCCCTTGGCGGTGCGGTCCAGTTCGGGAATCTGGTACGCTTTTTCCGCGTACACTTTGCCCTTGTTGGAGAAGTAGAGAATGGTGTTGAGCGTGCCGGCAGCAAACAGGTGTGCCAGTTCATCTTCTTCGCGCCGTCCGGCCCCAATCAACCCCTTGCCGCCGCGCTGCTGCAAACGATACGCGGCCACCGGCGTGCGCTTCACGTAGCCGCGCTGGGTGATGGAGATCAGAACATCCTCATCCTGGATCAGGTCCTCCATGCGCAGTTCCGCATCCAGGCCAGGAGCGATTTGCGTGCGGCGGGCGTCGCCATATTTTTCTTTCAGGTCAATCACGTCTTCGCGGACGAGGGCCAGAATTCTGTCGCGGTCGGCCAGCAGTTCTTCCAGGTAGGAGATGCGGGCGGTGATTTCGTTGTACTCATCTTCGATTTTGCGCTGCTCCAGGGCGGCCAGACGGCGCAGTTGCATGTCCAGGATGGCCGTGGCTTGCGGCTCGGTGAGGCCAAAACGCTCCATGAGGCGCTCTTTGGCCATGTCGGCGTCGGGGGCGCGGCGGATGGTTTCAATAACGGCATCCAGGTACTCGATGGCCTTGAGCAGGCCTTCCAGGATGTGCTGCCGTTTGCGTGCTTTGTCCAGTTCAAACTGGGTGCGGCGGGTGATGACGACGGCGCGGTGGTCGATGTAGATTTGCAGTGCCCGCTTCAGGGAGAGGAGGCGGGGGTTGCGGTCTACCAGGGCCAACATTTGGACGCCGAAGGTGCTTTGCAGGGCGGTGTGTTTGTAGAGTTGGTTGAGGACTTTGAGGGGTTGCGTGCCTCGTTTTAGTTCGATGATGATGGAGATGCCGTCCCGGTCGGATTCGTCGCGCAGGTCGGAAATGTCGGGAAGTTTGCCGGCACGGGCCAGCTCCGCGATTTTCTCAATCAACCCCGACTTGTTCACCTGGAAGGGGATTTCCGTGACGTTGATGCGCTGCCGCTCCGACTTTCCGGGCATATCCTCAATTGTTGCCCTGGCGCGCATGACAATGCGCCCGCGTCCCGTGGCATAGGCGGAGCGAATCCCTTCTGTGCCCACGATCAGGCCCGCCGTGGGGAAGTCCGGCCCCTTGACGAACTGCATCAAATCTTCAACGGTGATGTCGTCCTGGGTTTCCTGGTTGTCCAGCAGGTAGCAGATGGCGTCGCAGACTTCGCTCAGATTGTGCGGCGGCACGTTGGTTGCCATGCCCACGGCGATGCCGGAGGAACCATTGATGAGGAGGTTTGGCAGACGTGCCGGCAAAACCAACGGTTCCTTCTCGCTGCCATCAAAATTCTCGCCAAAATCAACCGTATTTTGGTCAATATCCTGCAGCAGCTCCATGGCAATGCGGCTGAGGCGGGCTTCTGTGTAACGCATGGCCGCCGCCCCATCCCCATCAATGCTGCCAAAGTTGCCCTGCCCATCCACCAGTGGGTAGCGCAGCGAGAAATCCTGCGCCATGCGCACCATGGCATCATAGACCGCCGCGTCGCTGTGCGGGTGATATTTGCCCAGCACCTCGCCCACGATACGGGCGCTCTTGCGGTGTGGGGAGTTGGGGCGCACGCCCATGCTGTTCATGGCGTACAAAATGCGCCGATGCACAGGCTTGAGGCCGTCGCAGGCATCGGGCAAGGCGCGGGCCACGATCACGCTCATGGCGTAATCGAGATAAGCGTTCCGCATCTCCTTGTTAATGTCTACGCTGCTGACTGTACCGATGTTCAAGGCAACCTCCACGTTCGCTATCAGGCCAGTAAAACCGGGCCTTTTTCCCCGGATAAGGACTGACGATGAAATAAAGTACGTAATTGCATCGTCAGTTTGAAGGAACGGTAAGGAAACAACTCCGTTGTCTTGCTTAAATTCCGTTCCTACGCATCCGGGAAAATAAAAAAATGCCACCAAAAAAGGGGTGGCATTTCACCCATAGAATTGTACCTTATTCCTCCTATTTTTACGAGTTTTGCCGAACCCGCGGCCGGGTAACAAGGGGAGGAGCGGGGGAACTTTCCGTTTCTCCCCGGCGTCTGATTCACAGATTTACACATCAATCAAAGGAGCAAAAAGTGATGAAGAAGTTGTGGTTTGTGCTATTGTGCTTGTTGGGGTGGGTGATGCCGGCATCCGCCCAAGAACCCGTCCCCATTGTCCCCCCCGAACCCCCCATCTGGCATTTCGACGGCCTGCGTATCGCCTACCAGCGCGTCAACGTCACCATCGCCGACCAGGTCGCCACCACCCACATTGACCAGCTATTCGTCAACGACAACGACTGGATGCTGGAAGGAACCTACCTCTTTCCCCTGCCCCCTGGCGCAACCGTTTCCCAATTAACCATGTGGGTAGACGGCACGCCCATCGAAGCCAAAATCCTGCAAAAAGATGAGGCGCGCGCCATCTACGACCAGATTGTGCGCCAATTGCGCGACCCCGCGCTGCTGGAGTATGTGGGCAGCAGCGCCATCCAGGCGAATGTGTTCCCCATCCCCGCCCGCGCCGAGCGACGGATTGAGATCGAATACAGCCAGATTTTGCCCGCCGACAACGGCCTCCTCCACTTCACCTACCCCCAATCCACCCACCTTTACACCAACACCCCCCTGGACGAACAGAGCATCCACGTGGACCTCACCTCTCAGCAGGCCATTCGCGCCATCTACTCTCCCAGCCATCCCGTTTCCATGGACCGCGACGGTGAATTCCACGCTCTTGTCGGTTACGAAGCCAGCCGCGTCACGCCGGAGCAGGATTTCGAGCTATACTACACCGTCTCCCCCGAAAATATCGGCCTCAACCTCCTCAGCTACAAAGAAGCGGGGCAAGATGGCTTTTTCCTCATGTTGGTGGCTCCGCGCATTGAGGTGGACCCGAACGAAGTCGTCGCCAAAGATGTCGTCATCGTGCTGGACACGTCGGGCAGCATGGAAGGGCAAAAGTTGGCGCAGGCGAAAGTGGCCGCGCGCTACGTGATTGACCATCTGAATGCGGAAGATCGCTACAACATCGTCGCCTTCAGCACGGGCGCGCGTTCCTTCATGCCCGATCTGACGCCCGCCACCAGCCGCGTGGATTACGCCGGCTTCATTGATAACCTGGAAGCGGTGGGCGGCACGAATATCAGCCTGGCCCTGCTGGAAGCAATGGGGCAGGGTGACGCGGAACGCCCGCTGACCATCCTTTTCCTCACGGATGGGCTGGCGACCGAAGGGATCACAGACACGCCCCAGCTTCTCAATGCGGTTGACCAGGCGGCTCCCAGCAGTGCGCGCCTGTTTGCCTTTGGCGTGGGGGACGACGTGGACACGATCCTGCTGGACAGTCTGGCGGCGGATCATCGCGGGGCGACGACTTATGTGCGCCCCAATCAGGCGGTGGACGAGGCGGTGAGCGGTTTCTACGCCAAGGTAAGTACGCCGGTGCTGGCGGATGTGCAACTGACAGTGGATGGGGTGACGGTGGAGCAGTTGTATCCGCCGACGCTGCCTGATCTTTTTGCCGGCACGCAACTCATCATCGCCGGTCGTTATCGCGCGGGCGGCCCGGCCACCATCACCCTCAGTGGCCAGGTCAACGGCCAGCCGCAAACCTTCACCTACAGCGACAACCGCTTCCGCGACAGCGGCGGTGACGACTTTATTCCCCGCCTTTGGGCCACCCGCGCCATCGGCCACCTGCTCAACGAAATCCGCCTGCATGGCGAGAACGCGGAACTGGTGCAAAGCGTGGTCAACCTGAGCATCCGCTACGGCATCATCACCCCCTACACCAGCTACTTGATCGAGGAAAACGACATCTTCAGCCAGCTTGGACGGGAGTCGGTGATGGAGGAAGCCGCCGCCGACTTCGCCGCGCCCAAAGAAGCCAGCGGCTCCGCGGCGGTAGATGCCGCCGCCATGGCCGGCGCGCTTTCCGAAGCGGAAGCACCGCAACCCGCGCCCGGCCTGAACACCGGCGATGGCGAAGCGGTCGCCGCGCGGCAGATGGTGCGGCTGGTGGGCAGCAAAACGTTCGTCTACCGCGGCGGTGTCTGGACGGACACCACTTTTGACGCGGACACGATGCCGCCCCAGCCCGTGCCCTTCGCCAGCGACGCTTATTTCGACCTGCTCAACACCCTCCCCGAACTGGGACAGTACCTGGCATTGGGCGCGCAAGTGCTGGTGGTACACGAGCAAACGGCGTATCAGATCATGCCCGACGCGGATGTTGCCCCCATCACGCCGCAGCCGACGACGGCCAGCGGCGAACCTGCCGCCAGCGCCACGCCGCCATCTGTCCAGACCACTTCTACGACAACGCCTGCCGGCAAAAGCGGACCCTGCACCGCCGCCTTCATCGCCCCACTCCTCCTCCTGGGCGCGGGCCTGCTCCGCCGCCGCCGATAGTCGTAAAAACCGGGTTTTTGCAAAAAACCCGGTTTTTCGGTCTTTCACGTTAGTTGTTTGCTTTTTGCAACTGATCGTTTTGCATGGAATTTGCGATTTGCTACAATTCTTGCATGTACGACCTTGTCTTCAGCAAACAGGCGACCAAAGCATTGCGTAAAGCGCCGGCCGTTTTATCGCAGCGCATTCGCAAACAACTTGCTCAGATAGCCGCGGACCCTTATGGCTTTCATAGCAGTGTCACAAAATTGCAGGGACGTCCAGGTTATCGCGCGCGCATTGGCGATTGGCGCGTGATTTATGAGATTCAAGATGACCGGTTGGTCATTCTCGTTTTGAGAATAGCCCCGCGTGGTGAGGTGTATCAATGAGCGTGCAGATTATTTTGCGAGACGGTCAACCAGAGTGGGCAGTGATCCCTTACGATGCTTATACGCAACTGATAGAAGATGCGGAGATGTTGGCGGATATTCGTGAATATGATGCGGCGAAACAGGCTTTGGCTGAGGGGGAGGAGTTGGTCCCGGCTGTGGTGGTGGATGCGCTGTTGGCGGGGGAGAATCCGATCAAGGTGTGGCGCAATTATCGTCAAATGACGCAGCGGGTGTTAGCGGAGAATGCCGGCATTTCCCCCGCCTACCTGTCTCAATTAGAATCAGGCGCGCGCCGGGGTTCCATGGAAACCCTAACCCGCGTCGCCCAGGCGCTAGATCTCACGCTTGAAGACTTGAAGTAGCTACGGCTCGCCACATGCGCTTTCTGTCTTTCATCGCAATTCGACTTGGAAACAGTCGCTTTGACTAATGCCATTGCAACATCTGCGACGGCGTCAGGTTTAGCCGCTTCTCTCCTACGAAAATAATCTTCCCGGAAGCTTGGTCACGGATGATGGCCCTGGGGAGCAGCTTCCGGGAAGATATTGTCATTTATGGTGGTGCATCGCCGCGCATGAAATTTCCTCTGAAGCCCACGCTGCTCACGAATCAGAATCGTCTTCCGTAAACATCTCCCATTTGTTTTGTTTAGCTGCTTGTTCCACCTTAGACTTGGACGAATCCCGGAGCCTGGACCAGAGCCGCCCCCGCAGAATTACAATGAGGAAGATAGGCAACAACAACAGCAGAATGAGGCGCTGGCGGTTTACGAGCGTATAATCTGGGAATAGTACCAACGACGGATCATTTGCCGGCAGCTTTCTCCCTTCAAACCGCAACTCGTAAGTTCCAGGAGCTTCTATCTGAAAGTCAAGTAAGATGTTGCCGCGTAGCAGATCAGTGTCATACGGATCGTTCTTGATTCGATCAACAATAACACGCGGGGTTTCCTGCCCGGTTGAGTTATCATAAATGTGTAAATCGCCGGCAATGACGTTGCTGGCCTCCGAAATAATCCGGTACCGTCCAGAATGTGCGAAAGTCAGGGGGATGCTCTCCTGCGTCAAGGGTATGTAGACGATATTCTCAGCCGATGGTTGCCGGAAAATTCCCAATTTCTCCACCGGCAAGGCGTCCAACCAGACCCCGAACTGACCACTATACACACCTCCAAATACAATTCCTCCTAGCAGCATAAAGATTAAGGCAATACCTACGTTGTAAACCTTCTTTTGTTGATGCATTCTCATTTCTCCAATTCAACCAGTAAATATGACTCACCAGTTATCGCGTGATACGCACCACGCTCAGATACAGCGCTCCCCAAAAAGCCGATGTCCAAAAATATCAAGAACAACACGTTTCCCACACTGGAATCAGGGGCGGAACGGCGGGGCATCATCTGGATAGCTGGTGGTATAAGGGCGAGACGGCGCGGAGAATAGGTTGCCTGCCTGGACAAAGGAGTTTCCGCGCCGTCCCGCCCCTACGCCGAATGGGGTTCCATGTAGATTCTCTCTGAAGAGAATCATCGGAGCGGAAATTGAATAAGGCAACAAAGTTGGCTCCTTACCGCTCCTTCAAACTGGCGATGCAATTCACGACTCATTCTCTCGCCCGCCCTCAACGAAGTATACGCCAAGTTGTCATAGCATGGTTACCAGCGCACCCAGGTCTGGCTGGGGCGTCCCCCACTGCCCTGATTGCAGATACCATTGTTTTTCGCTATGCAGCAAGGCGATTAGGCCGGCGTGCAGGGGGCTGAGGGCTTTGGCTGTTTCGTAGCGCGCCAGCAGCGATTGCAGGGCCGCCAGGTAGACAGTCCGCGCTCCCGCCGCCGCCAGCCGTTCCAGCAGTTGCTCCCGCCGCCATCCCCGCGCCGCTTCCACCTGGCCTAGCAACCCTTCCGCCTCCGCCGCCAGCAGATTTGCCAGCGTTTCCTGCCTGGGCGCTAATTCCAACACGGGCGCGTCGGAGTGGATGGTGATGATCACCTCGCCCGGCAACCGCGCCGTGTCCAATGTCCCCCCAAACACGTAGAACGCGCCTTCTTGTTCTTTACGCCCGCGGACATAGATATGTCCAGGCGCAAGGCGTTGTGTTTCCGTGGGGGCGGTTTCCGCGTGAATGCGGCAGATCGCGCACGGCTGCCCTTGCCAGTCAACGACGGTGAGGATAACGGTTTGCAGTTGGTGGCCGGAAGCCTGTTCAGGCAGAATAAGACGCACGCCGGTATAGCCGGGACTGCCGGCATTTAACCGGGGCAGGACCTCATAACGCAATACTTCCAGGCGGTGCAAATCATAATCCGACTCGCTCATGATAAAAACAACCTCAAAAACCGGGTTTTCCGCGAAAACCCGGTTTTTCACAGTAGATACGCCCAGTCTCCCACGCGCACTTCCACCGGCGCGCCATCGTAGGCCGCATAGAAACCGCGCATGCCGTCCCCCAGGAAAACCAGCGCGTTCTTCACCAACTCCACGGCGGGGCGGTGCGGCTTGTGCAGGGCAAAACGAGCAAAGGGCACGCAGGGCACGGCGGCGTTGACGTGCGTCAGATGGATGAGGCCGCCCGCCGTCTGTATGAGCAAGCCGCGTTGGAAGTCGGCGGGGCTAACGGGGGTGTTGGTTTCGATGAGGATGTTTTCGCCGCCACTTCCCGGCCACATGTGGTCGCCATACTGCCGCGTTATCTGGGTGTAGTGGGCGGTAACGTTGAAGGAGATGCTGTTTTCTTTGCCGCGTGGGCGTCCGCTACGGGACCGCGGATGGGCCACATGGTGGACGTCGAGTTGTTCCTGACCATCCGCCAGGCCGATGATGCCTTCCGTGGTGAGGCGGAGCGCGGGTAGGGCGGCAAGCCAGCGAATGTCGTACCAGCGATCATCGCCGTCGCCAACTCGTAAGGGCTGCGTCTGTATTTGCAGGCGGACGATGGGGCCGAGTTCGATTGCGGCAAATCTTTCCTCCAGCATATGTTATTCCTGGTTTTGTATGGGACTTTTTTCCGCGGGCGACTTGTGGACGTGAACAACCTTCCAGCCGTCGGGGAATTTGACCAGGACGCGGCTTTCGTTGTGGGCGCGATGGGTGATCGCGCCATCGACGACGGTGCTGAGCATGAAGGTGTAGCTGACGATGGCGGCGTCGCCGTATCGTTGCAGGCATGGCTCCAGCAGATCGAAGCGGTAGCTGTCCGTTTTGCCAGACCAACTGTTGTCGATCAT
Organism: Ardenticatenales bacterium; assembly: GCA_020634515.1. Classification (NCBI taxonomy): domain Bacteria; kingdom Bacillati; phylum Chloroflexota; class Ardenticatenia; order Ardenticatenales; species Ardenticatenales bacterium. The sequence goes on from JACKBL010000009.1 coordinate 60,892, forward strand.
GAAGAGGTGGAAGTCGAGTCCGTCCTGGCGGTGGGGGACGATGAACCATTCGTAGAGGGAGAGGTCCGCGGCGGTGGTCTCGCGGTAGGTCTGGCTGTCGCGGGTGAAGATGCTGTGCAGGTGTCGTTGGAGGAAGTCCCAGATTTCCCGGTCTTGTTCGTTCATGGCGGGTTCCTTGTGAGGTTAGGGGCGACGGCTGACGATGTAGGCGTCCTGGCGGGTGAGGCCGTCGTTGTCGGAGCGGGCGCTGAGGATGAGGAGGTCGCGGTTGCCGCCAGATGCCGGCACAATCACCGCCACCCCAATCGTCACACTCTCGCCCGGATTCAACAATGGCGTATGGTTGGGCGTGATCACGGTCGGCCATTGATTGCCCACCTTGAAGATGCCATAACTATCCGCCACTTCTCCATCATTGGTGAGCGTCACCGTATACGAGAGCGTCACGCCCGGATTCCCCTGCTGCGTTTGCGCGAACGGAGCCAGCATCATCCCCGGGTCCGATTCCACGGAAACCAACGGATTATTTAGCGTAAACGGTCCCCATACATAAGGCCAGTAGCTTTGGTCCCCCTTCAGGTAGAGGCCAAAGAAAGCCACCAGATTTTGCCGCGTCAGGGCAAGCTGCGTCTGCGCGTCCATGGCGCCGCTGTCGCAAAAGAGCGGGAAAGGATTATCCTGGAAGCCACAATGATAGCCGCCGATCAGCAGGGGCAGCAAGCGCGGCGCGTGGCCGTTGTTGTACATCTCCTGCCCGTTCGTCTCGTAAGGCACAATGGCATCATCGCTGCCGGAAAGCAGGCTGATGGGCACGTGTACGTCGGCCATTGCTGCTTTGGCGGAAGGATTCGTTTCCGCCGCGGCCATGTTTAACACCGCCTTCACGCGGTTGTCCGCGGCGGCGGCCAGGATGCTGGCTCCGCCACCCATGGAGTGCCCGGAGAGGCCAAAATGGGCGGTGTCCACACTCTGGTAGAAAGGCGAGGCGGCATTGCTGTTTTCATTTTCCAGCCAGGTCAGGGCGTCGCTGAGGTCTTGGGCAAACTGGGCGTGGTTTGGGAACAGCCCCAACTCTGATTCCGGCGCCACCACGATGTAGCCATGCCCCGCCAGGTCTTCCAGCGTGGGCTGATACCGGTCTGGGTGCTGGAAGAAGCCGTGCCCAAAGGAAACGGCGGGGTAGGGTCCCTGGCTGGGATCAAAGGGTGTGTTGTAGCCGGCAGCCGTGGCTGGATAAATGATGAGGAGGACGTAAGAGCCGCCGCCCGTGCGCGGCACGGTTTCCGTGCGCCAGCCAACGGGTTGGAGTTGGGGAGCGGGGAACGGTTGGGGCGTTATGGTCGGGGTATCGTCTGCCAGGGCCGTTCCCACGACGAGCAGACTGAGCAACAGAAGTAGGTGAAACCAGTGGACAGGGTGCGAACGGGGCATGAGGGAAACTCCTTCATCGAGGTTGTATCTGGTTGCGAACCTTCCTGGAAGCTGATTCTCAGGCGAGAGTCGTCTCATATACAGTTTCCAGGAAGTGTTGGGAATCCATCACATTGTAGTTGACAAGACGTGCGTCAGGTTGGTGATTTACGCGCCATGATTAGATCATAGTTGATTTGCCACAATTGGCAATGAACCTGCGTCAGCCCCATCTCTTGCAGCAGGCGCACCATCTGGGTTTCGGAGCGGTGGCGATGTAGGAACAGATGGGCTTCGCTTCCTTTGCGCCGCGTTGTCATCAACACGCCGCCCGGACGCAAAACGCGGGTCATTTCGCGCAGGGCGTCTTCGTCGGAGGGCAGAAATTCCAGCGCCTCCAGGCAAGTGACGGCGTCGAACTGGGCGTCAGGGAAAGGGAGTGGCGTGGCGGCGTGCCGCCGGAGCTGACAGCGCGTGCCATAGGGCGCCAGTTTCCGCCGCGCCTGGGCCAACATGCGGGATGAGGCATCCACGGCCACGAGCGTGCCCGTGAATGTGGGTTGTTGCAGCAGGTCAAAGGGAACCCGCCCCGTGCCTGTGGCTACGTCCAAAATCACGGGCGCGGGACAATCCGCCAGCGCTGCCATCAGGGGGCGGACGACCAGGTGTTCTTCGTCCGCGGTGTCAAATTCCTTGATGGCATCGTATCGGTGAGCTGTCAGATCGTAAAGCCAGACCACGACGCGCCGCCCCAGGAAGGCGCCTTCCGTGTCAATGATGAGCCAGTAGAAAAGGAGAAAGAGGAGGAGGCCGACCAGAAGAACAAAGAGAAGATAGAGGAAAAGCATGGGGGTGGCCGACGTTTTTGGGGGGGGCGTCAGGTGGGCGGAAGATAGCCTTGCTGCCGCAGCCATTGTTCGGCGCGGCGCATGCCCTCGGCAATGGACACGCGCGGCCGGTAGCCCAGGAGTTGTTCCGCTTTGGTGGTGGGGTAGATGGCTTTGGCGGTGTAGAAGGCGAGCAGGTCGGGTGTGATGCCGCCGGGGCGGACGTAGCGGATGACGGGTTTGACGAGGAACAGGGGCAGCGAGACGGGGCGGCGGCCGCACATGTCGCCGTAGTAGGTGAAGAATTGCCGCCAGGTGATGGGGGGATCGCAGAAGTTGAAGGCGTTGCCGGCAGCGGCAGTCTGGGAACCCGCGAGCAACATGCCATCCAGCAGGTTGTCAATGTATACGGGACAGGCATAGCCATCACCGCGTCCGAGAATGACGGGGGTGCGCTTTTGCACCAGCGTGAGCATGTTTACGGTCCAGGCGCGGGCGCGAGGTCCGTAGACCATGCCGGGACGGACAACAGTGAGGGGGAGATTGATCTCCTGGGCCAGGCGACGGGCTTCTGTTTCGCCTATTGCCTTTGTGCGTCCGTAGATGTCGCGTTGTGTGGTGCTCAGGGGCTGTTGTTCGCTGATGGAACCGTCGCGGGGTGGTCCATAAGTGGCGACGGAACTGACGTGGATGAATCGGGAAATGCCGGCATTTCTCGCCATGCGCACCAATTCCAACGTGGCCGTCACATTCAGCCGATACGCCTCCGATTCCTGACCGTGGCGGCGGCTGAGCCAGGCGGCCACGTGGAACAACACATCCTGACCGGCCACGGCGTCGTGCATAGCTGCCGCATCCAGCAGGTCCGCTTGCCGTAGCATCACGCTGGCCTCTCGCAAATGGGTGGCGGCGGCCAGATTGCGGCCCAGGCCGGTGACATGCGCGCCCGCGTCGGCCAACCGCCGCGCCAGTGCGCCGCCGATGAAGCCCGTGGCTCCCGTGATGAGGACTCGTTTGCCTGACCAAAACGACATGGGAAACGAGTTAGATGCCGCGCAGCAGTGTGTCGGCAAAGATGAGGAAAAGGAGAATGGTGAGGTAAATGTTGGAGGCCAGGAAGAGGGATTTGGCGTTTCGTGGCGTGGTCTGGCGAATGAGGCGAATGTTGCGCCAGAGCAGGTCAATGGTCAGCAGGGCCGTGGGGATGAAATAGAGCCAGCCGAGGGCGGGGACGAGACCCAGGCCGATGGCGGCGAGGCCGGTGGGCAGGGTGTGTGAGAGTACCCACCATGAGGCTTCGTGCGCAGTCACTTTTGCCGGCAACATCGGCACATCCGCGCGTACATAATCATCCCGATACAGGATCGCCAGGCTCCAAAAATGCGTCGGCGTCCACAAAAAAATTAGCAGCGCCAGCACAATCACCCCAGGATCGCGCCACGCTCCAACAGCCGCCCCCCCCGTCATCACCGCCGCGCTACCCGCTGCCCCGCCGATGATGATATTCAGCAGCGTGCGCGGCTTCAGCCAGATGGTGTAGACACCCACGTAAATGATGGCCCCCAGGAGTAAGAAAAACGCCAGGGGAGGATTAAACATCCACGTCGCCAGGACGGGGAGGATGATCATGAGCGTGCCAACGTAGAGTACCCATTGAGGATTGGGAATGTCCCCATTCACCAGTGGGCGTTTGTGCGTGCGCCCCATGGCCCCGTCTTTGTGCCGCTCCAGGTATTGGTTCAGGGAGGCGGCCCCGGACGCCGCCAGACCCCCGGCCCCTAACACCAACATGAGATGCCATAATCCAGGCCAGCCCCCCGCGCCCAGAAATGCACCGCCCACGGCGGCCATCAGCAGCAGCGACACGACGCGTAGCTTGAACAAGACGACAATCATGTGCAAAAACGCGCGCCAATCCTGGCGTAGCGAAATCGCCTTTGCCCCGCCTAAATCTTTCGTTAGAGGTTCGTTTGCCATGCAGTGCATTGTAACCTTTTTCACGGACGGATACAAACAGCGTGATGTGGGGATTTTGGGGGTGGACTTGCCCCAGGAGGATGAAATCAGGAAGGAGTGGAGCATACCTTTTGACCGTCCGAAAATAACGCCACTCTTTCTACGGACGGTTACTGACAAGCAGCCGCTATCATGGATAGCCGCTATCTTAATTGCGGACGGCCACCTGGAGGCGCTTAATGCCGGCATTTCCGTTTCATACGGAGCGGAAATCAAATCAGATGACGAAGCCATTTCCTTACCGCTCCTTATGTAAGATTGGAAACGATGGATGCGCCGGAAGGGTTTTTGCTCGTCGGATAGTCCGAAGTTGATTTTGGGTGAACCCTTTAAGATTGACAATAGGGGAGTAACTGCTAAGCCAGATTGGCCCCATTTTTCTGGTGAAAATGGTCATTGAGCGCGTGAAATTGGTCCAATCTTCAGTGAGCGTTAGTAGTTACATAGCGGATTAGAAATGCCGGCACACAAACTGCCCCTGACCCGGCCGCCCCACAAACGCGCCATCTCGCACCAGCCACCGCCCCCGGCTGAGCGTGTGCCGGGGCCAGCCGGTGAGTTGGCGACCCGCGTAAAGCGTCCAGTCCACATTCTCGTGCAGCGTCTCCGTGGAGAGCGTTACCGGCCATTGCGGGTCGAAAACGACCAGATCGGCATCATAACCGACGGCAATCTGCCCTTTGTGGGTCAATCCCATCAACTGCGCGGGCGTTGTGCAGCAACGGGCCACCCATTGGGATAGTGACAAACGCCCCGCGCCGACGCCAAACGTGTAGGCGAGAGCAAAGCGGCTTTCAATGGAGGGAACCCCGCCAGGGATGCGGCTGAAGTCTTCCAACGCCGCCGCTTTGTCCGCCAGCCAGAAAGGGCAGTGGTCGGTGGAGATGACCTGCAAATCCCCACGCGCCAGCGCCGCCCACAGATGTGCCTGCTCTGAGCGCGGGCGCAGCGGCGGCGAGCAAATGGGCAGCGCACCGGCTACGCCTGGCTGCTCAAACAGGCTGTCGTCCAGCAGCAGGTATTGGGGGCAGGTTTCGCCGTAGACGGGCTGCCCCTGGGCGCGGGCGGCGGCGATGCGTTCCACGACGGCCTGGCAGGAGACGTGAAAGATGTAGACGGGGGTTTCCGCGAGAGCGGCCAGATTGATAACGCGCCCGGCGGCTTCCCCTTCCATGAGTGCCGGGCGGCTGCGGGGATGCCAGCGCGGTTCGGTGCGCCCGGCGGCCAGATTTTGCCGCACCAGGGCTTGGATGACGTCCCAGTTTTCCGCGTGGACGATGGGCAGGCCACCGGCGCGGCGGATGGCCTGGAAGGATTGCAGGAGTTCGCCATCGTGGAGGCGGAAGCTGTAGGCCATGTAATGTTTGAAGCTGGGGCAGCCGGCGGCGACGACGGCGGGGACCTGGTCCAGTTTGGGGATGTCCGTGGGGGTGATGGTCATGTGGAAGCCGTAGTCGATGACGGCGCGTTCGGCGGCCAGCATGTGCCGTTCGTGGAGGGCGTCTAGGAGGGGTTGCTGGGGGCGGGCTTCGACGAAGTCGATGATGGTGGTGGTTCCGCCGAGGGCGGCGGCGCGGGTTCCGGTGAAGAAGTCGTCGCCGGTGGTGAGGGGGCCGATGGGGTATTGCAGGTGGACGTGGACGTCCACGGCGCCGGGGGTGACGATGTGTCCCTGGCAGTCGATTTCTTCGGTGCCGTGGAGGTGGTGGGCAATGCCGGCAATCTTCCCCCCCATCACCCCCACATCCGCCGCCACCACCGCCTCTCCCATCACCACCAGACCATTTTTCAAGACCAGATCATAGTCACTCATCTTGAGCATCTCCTTGAGAGTCCGGGAGGGGCGAGTTTGCGGGTCTACGAGAAAGCGCGCCACTAACCACTCGCCACTCGCCACTCGCCACTAACCACTCGCCACTCGCCACTCGCCACTAACCACTCGCCACTCGCCACTCGCCACTCGCCACTCGCCACTCGCCACTCAATGGTATTGGGTGACATTCGTCAGGCCAAAATCATGCCGAAGATCACTTCCACCCCCTCGCCGGGCAAGCCTAATGTATTTGTGGGGTAATGCCTTGCATACGCCCGGGAGTTTCAGTCAGGCCCTACTGACTCGCCACGAGCCTTCTGCCACCCTCATTGCTGCCATGTCAAGCAGGCGAATTTCTGGCCCATTTATACCCCAGGCCGGCGCCTGACCATCGCGTTTGTCATGGTGTCCGTGTGGATACCTGCTCCGTGGCCCGCTGGCGACCGGGCCATCAACCACCAACGACCAACCCGCTTCAATTTTAATCCTCAGCCCTCAGAGGTGTACGATGCGACGTCCTTCTATTCTTTTCTGGGGATTGGCCTGCGTTCTCGCGGGTCTTATGTTGGCGCTAATGGTGATGACGTGGCCGGCGGCGGCATTTGATCGTAGCGCCGCTTTGGCTGAAGCAGATGCCGGCATTCTCACAACCCTGCACCTGGAAGTAAATTACGGTCATGACTGGGCCTATGTGGAAACCTCCCCGTGGGCCACCGTCCTCATCACCGTGACCAACAGCGGCGGCTTTCGCGCCACCGTCACCGGTCAGGCGGATGGCGATGGTTATTTCTATTCGTTTGCATGGCCGTGGGAGCCTATGCCCATCGACATTATCCCGCAAGATAGCGTCTTTGCCGAGTCGGCAGGCATGACGGCGGCGGTCGATCCCGTGGGCACAATTACCGGAAATGTGAACGTCACCGCGGATAAAATTGCCGGCACAATCTCCGCCCCCTGGTTTGCGCCAGACAATCTACCCGTCACCTGCGCCGTCTGGCAAGAAGGCGGCCCCGGCATGACCATTCCCAACGTGCCCGCCGCTGGCGGGAGCTACGTCTGTGACTTCTCCGGCCAGTGGGACATCCAGCCGGGGCAAGAAGTGGGCGTCTACTACCGGGAACCGGATGGCGACCTGGTGGTTAACGTCTTCCACGCGCCCGCTGCCGATATGCGTGTGGAAAAGTGGGCGGATGGCAACAACAGGGTCGCTCCGGGCGGTCTCATGGTCTTCCAACTGACCTACACCAACGACGGTGACGCCACCGCCACGACCGTCTGGCTCACGGACACCCTGCCCGCCAACACCAGCTACGTCACCGACAGCAGCGGCGTCGTTCCCACCGTCGTCGGGAACCAGGTCGTCTGGCAGCTTGGCCCGGTGGCGATGGGCGCGAACGACACATTTGAGGTGGTGCTGACAAACATGAATCCCACCGGCGCGGTCGTTACAAATCAAGCGGACATTGCCGCGCCCAACGATTTTAACGCGACCAACAACCATGCCGAAGCGCAGGTGACGGTCGCCACGGGCACGCCCGACTTGCATATCGTCAAGTATATCATTCCGGGCGATCCCGTCCCCGGCCAGAGTTTTACCTACGAACTCTGGTATGGCAATAATGGCCCCGTGCCCAGCGGCACAGCCACGATTGTGGACACATTGCCGCCGCACACAACCATCGTCTCCTGGTATTCCGCCAACGAATACGGCCTGTGGCAGGACAATAGCACAGCGAGTCAACTCGTCCTGCAAGCGCCAACCCTCCCTGGCTATTGGAGTGACCGGATTATTCTGCGCTTGCTGTTGGACAATAGCGCGCAATCGGGCACGCCGTTGACCAATGTCGTGGAGATCACGGCTCCGGTGGATGCCGACCTGGACAATAACGCCTACCTGCATCATTGGGGCCAGGTTGGTCAGCCACGCTGGGATGGCAGCGTTACGCAAGATTGGGGTTGGGGAACGCTGACCGCCGGCGGTGAGATTGGGTTCAACCTGCATGTATGGAACGAAGGGAACATGGCTGCCGTTTCCACGCTCGTGGATACGCTGCCCGCCAACACGACTTTCAAGGATGCCTGGGCCTGGGTGGGGCCGGATTATGTGCTCTTCCCGCCGGACAGCGTGGATGCTGGAACGCTCACCTGGAATCTGGGGATGATGCAGCCGGCGGACCACGTGGACATTGATTTGCGGCTGGCGATTGGCGCGGGCGTAAATGCCGGCACAGAACTAACCAACTGCGCCGACCTGTACACCGACGGACCGGAGAGTGTGCTGTTCAATAACCACGCCTGCGTCACGGACGTCGCGCAGACGCTCGGCCCCAACCTGCGCCTGAACAAGGCGTATTGGTGGGAGTCGCAAAGCCGGTTAGACTTTGCCCTGCTGCTGCAAAACGTGGGCACGCGCCCGCTGCGCAACGTCTGGGTGACGGATAATTATCCGGCGGGCGTCAGTTGGAACGGCGACTGGTGGGTGGATTATGGTCCGCAGATCACGGTCACGCACCATACGGGAGAGCAGCAGCTCCTCTTCTGGCTGGACGAACTGCATCCGGGCGAGGCGGCGCGCATCAACTATCGCGTCAATGTCAGTCCTGACCTGATTGGCGTCCCTGGTCTGAGTTTCACTAACATGGCGGATGCGCCCGTGGCCGATGATGTGCATCTGGCCGATAATGCTGCTTCGCTGACGGCAACCACGGGACCAGACCTGTACGTGGAGAAGTGGCTATCCGCCGGCGAACCGCGACCGGGCGCGATCATCACGTTTACGGTCCGCTTTGGCAATATGAGCGCGTGGCCCTGGGACAGTGGTCCAGAGACGGTTTTGCGGGATACAATGCCGGCAGAATTGACCTTCATCAAAGCCACCGCGCCCTGGAACCGGAACAACCTGTGGATACCCACCGTTCTGCCGGGCAACGTGCTACAATGGAATTGGGGCACGATGTGGGGCGGCGGCATGTGGCAGTTTGATATCGTCGCGCAGGTTGCGGATAATGCGCCCTGGGACGCCGTATTGGTCAATCAGGTAGAAGTGACTTCTCTCGACCCGGACGACATCGAAGCAAACACCGACAACAACACCGCCGCCGCCACCTTTGTCGTCACCATCCACCATCTCTACCTGCCCTATACGGCGCGCTAACCACTCTCGAAAACACCATGGAGGGCGAGTTGGAAACTCGCCCTCTTCAAAACCGGCAATTCCCCATATGAATTGCTTTTGCGGCGAAATCCCTGGCAAAACGCCCTGGCTCGTCAGAAGAGGGGCTTGGCATGGCTTGTTCCAGAGAAGACGACACGCACCGCGGCGCACCACGGGCGGGTTGCCCACCCGCCCTACAAGCTATTTACACAGGAGACTGCACCGGCTGCCACCGACCACCATGAATGAAAATGGTGTGCCGTCGTAGCCCGATTTTCCAAATCGGGCGGGCGATTTGGAAAATCAGCCTACATTTTCGAAGGAGCAGAATGGGCTTAACCCACGAAATCGCTATAATTGAAATTGCCGGCAATCTGGACAAACAATGCTTTCTGGGATGCTATGCTGCCGGCATTTAACCACCCCACCCTCGCCAAATAACGGGAAAAACAGCCCGGCAGCTTCCATGAACCGTCTCGAAACGGAAAGGAGTCGTCAATTCTTTGACCCGATACGCTGCTTTTTTACGCGCCATCAACGTCGGCGGACGCACCGTGAAAATGGAGGCCCTGCGCCAGATTTTCGCCGACCTCCTCTTTGCCAACGTGCAAACGTACATCCAATCGGGCAACGTGGTTTTTGACGTGGATGATGCGGATGCCGCCGCGTTGGCGCAGCTCATCGAAGCCCATTTGCAGGAGGCGCTGGGCTACGCCGTGCCGACCTTCCTGCGCACGACGGACGAACTGCGGGCGCTGGCCGATGCCTGGCCGTTTCCACATACGGCGGAGGGGAAGGATGTAACGTTATACGTGGCCTTTGTGCGGGCGAAACCGCCGGCGGCGCGCCAGGCGGAACTGTTGGCGCAGGCCAACGAGGTGGACCTATTCCACGTCGCGGGGAACCATGTGTTCTGGTTGCGGCGGCGTTATTTGGGGGAATCGGCGTTTTCCGGGGCGCGTATTGAGAAGGCGCTGGCCACGGCGGCAACGGTGCGCAATATCAGCACGATTCGGAAGATGGCGCGGAGATTTGCCTGAGCGCCGGCCAATCAGGGGCGGGCGAGGACTTCGCGGATCTTGCGCACCAGGTCCGAGGGGGCAATGGGCTTGTAGAGGTATTCGTCCGCGCCGGCGGCGAATCCGGCGGCGCGCTCTTGCCCCCCGGTCAGGCCGGAAAAGAGGATGAAGCGCGTGGTGTTGAGGTCGGGGTGGGCGCGTAAATGCCGGCACACTTCATACCCCGTCATCCCCGGCATCGTCACATCCGACAACACCAGGTCTGGCCTATCCGCCAGCGCCAGTGCCAGCCCGGCCTCCCCCGTATTCGCCAGCAACACCTGAAAACCGGAAATCCGCAGCATCCTGTCCAACACGCGCAACATGTGCGCGTCATCATCGATCACCAGTATTTTTGCCGCCATCGTCACGCACCTGCCCAAAACGAACAACTGTTGTGACTATTCCGTTTTTCAAGCAAGACCTGCCAGGTTTAATCCGTTTCGGTGTTGTTTCTCAAGAAACCTGGCTCCGGATATAGTTACCAACTTTTTTCAAATACATGCGTCAGGGTGCTCGCATCTGGCACGGCTTGATTGCCCCTGCATACGCAAACGGAACAATGGTCACAGATATATCATAGACGCCGCCTTTTCGCTGTGAAGACCTTGTGAAAACACTCCGGCGCGGCCGCTGCGTGCCGGCAATAGTCCATACTTACCATACCCCGCCCGCCCAACTCCCTTGACGACGCCTACCCCCATGCTACACTGACAAAACATGCACCGACATCATCTTGTCTTGTCGTAACTACTAACGCTCTCTGCAGATTGGACCAATTTCACCTGAGAAAATTGGTCCAATCTGGCTTAGCAGTTACGTCTTGTCCACCTATTATGATGAGTATTCATCTTCCCGGAAGCTGCATCGACGTTGAATGGCTCAAATGATGAGACGATTCTGGTTGGGATTGGCGCTGCCGGGAAAGTGTGTCAGGCAACGAAATCCATCCTCTCATCGGTGACAGGACAAGCGCGCACGGCAGCGGGTAAAACATGTCCCCTCGTTGGCTCCACAAAGCGGTACAGCGTCCCCGTCGCTTTCTGGCGCGCCGATTTTCGGCGGGCCAGTGGGCGGCGTTGCCGCGCTTTGCCTGGCGCGTGCTGGGTCCGCCGCTGCGCCTGCTGTGGCGCCCCCTGGCGTGGCTGCTGCGCCCCTTTCTGGCCGCCGCCCGCGCCATCTGGCGTTTAGTGGGGCGCATGGGATTGGCGCTGCGTAACCTGCTGCGCTGGTTCATTTGGACCCCCCTCTTTTTTCTTTCCACCCCCCTCCGCTGGCTCTTTCGCTACCTGCTGCTGCCGCTGCTCCTACGCCCGTTGTGGCGTTTTTTGCTGGCCCCGCTGGGACGAGGGCTGCGTGGTTGGGTGCGCGGACGCTGGCAGTCGGGCGCGCCCACGCGCCAGCGGTGGCGGCGGCGCTGGGTATCGCGGCAAGCGCTTTTGCGCGCGCGCTGGCGGCTGTGGCTGCGCCGTCGGCGGCCACCCGCCGATGCGGTTTTTGTGGCGGATGCGAATACGGGGCTTAGCTATGTGGCCACGCGGGAAAGGCAGCGACGTCGCGGGCGGCTGCGTTTGCTGCGTCTGGCTTCCGGGCTGATTGCGCTGAATCTGGTGTTTGTGGGGCTTGGTTCCATGATCACGCGGGAACCGCCTCGTTCGCTGGCAAGTGGAATGCCGGCACAAACCCTCCTCCCTACACCCCTACTACCCACCGCCACGCCCGTTCCCCCCACGCCTACCGCCACCAACACCCCGCGCCCCGCGCCCACCATCGCCCTCTCCCCCTGGCCCACCCCCGACCTCCTCAGCGGCGGCAGCCTCCTCTTCACCATGCGGCAGGATGGCAACAGCGACCTATACGCCCTCACCGTGGGCCAATCCCGCCCGCTGCGCCTCACCAGCCACTCCGCCGCCGACCGCGACCCCGCCTGGAGTCCCGACGGCAGCCAGATCGCCTTCGCCTCCCACCGGGATGGCAACTGGGACATCTACATCCTCGACTTGCGCCAGGGCAGCCTGCGCCGCCTCACCGATGACGTCGCCTTTGACGGCGGCCCCAACTGGTCCCCCGACGGGGAGTGGCTGGTGTACGAGTCCTATCGCGGCGACAACCTGGACATCTACATCACCCGCGCCGATGGCTCCGGCCAACCCATCCAGTTGACGCGCGATCCCGCGCCTGATTTTTCGCCGGTCTGGTCGCCCGGCGGTCGCCATGTCGCCTTCACAAGCTGGCGCACGGGCAACAAGGACATCTTCATCATGCCCCTGGACGCGGCGCAAGATGCGGCGGCCATCAACGTGTCGCATTCCCCCGACCGGCACGAAGACCACCCACGCTTCAGCCCCGATGGTCGGTTCCTCGCGTTTGATGACGACAGCAGCGGGTTTGACCTGGTGTATGAGGCGGCGCTGGCGGATTATGCGCCGACGGGCGAACCGGTGAGCCTGGGGCAGGGGCGGCAGCCGGCGTGGTCGCCCGATGGGGAGGCCATCTTGTATGTGCATGAGGGGAATGGGCGGACTTATTTGATTGCCGGCAATACCACCGCCTGGAATATTGCCCCGCAAGCCTTTGCCGGCGAAGGCTTCATCGAAGACCCCGTCTGGTCCCCCTACCGCCTGCCGGCGGAACTGGCCGCCCGCCTTCCCGACGAAGCGCCGCTCGCCCCCCTCTACACGGAAATCGTCGATCCCCCCGCCGCGGCTGGCCCCCCATATCTGCTGCAATCGCTCCCCGTGCGCGCGCCGGCGCCCTACCTGAGCGACCGCGTGGACGATTCCTTCGCCGCCTTGCGCACGCGCGCGCAGCAGGAAACTGGACTCGACTTTTTAGCCCAACTGGACAGTATGTTTGAGCCGCTGGACAGGCAGCCACTGCCGGGACAGAGTCCGCGCACCTGGAATAAAGCGGGGCGCGCGTTTGACCTCAGTTATCGTCCGGTGCTGGCGTTTGATCCGCAGGTGGAAGTTTTGCGGCAGGATCGCGGCTATCAGGTTTTCTGGCGCGTGATGTTGCGGGCGGCGGTGCAGGATGGCACGCAAGGGGAGCCGCTGCGGGACTTACCTTGGGATTTTCGCGCGCGCTATGGGCAGGATGCCCGCTACTACGACGAGGGGGGAAAGTGGAAGGATGCCATTCCGGCGGGGTATTATGTAGACTTGACCACGCTGGCGGCTGATTATGGCTGGCAGCGCGTGCCGGCGGATACCGCCTGGCGCACCTATTTCCCCAGCATTCGCTTCTGGCACTTCGAGAAGCAAGAGGGGCTTACCTGGGAAGCGGCGATGGCGGAGTTGTACGACGCGGCGGAACTGGAAGAGCGTTTTGGTGATGTGCCATAAATGAAGTGGATGGGCCGTTTGCTCCTTCTTGTCGCGGCCACGGTGATGGTATCTTGCGCCGGCAGCACGCCAACCACACCCCGCCTGCTATCCACCAGCGCCGCGCCCCCGCTCACGCAAACGATGACTCTGGCGGCGGGCCAACCCCTGCGCGCGACGGTCCAGGACGCCCATCCGCTCTCCGATGCGCCGCCGTCGGACAGCGCCCTCGCGGCGACGATTTCTCCCTTGACGCCCACGCCTACCCGGTTAAGTGCCGGCATTCGCGCCGATCAAGCACAACTCCGGTGGCCGCCAGATACCGGTCCCGCGCCCCCGTCTGATTGGCGTCCGCCCCCCTACGAAGTCCCCCTGTCGTTACACCCAGACGACCATTACTGGCTCATCCGCCCCCTGCCCTCCGGCACGCGCAACTACGACCTCGAATACTACCCCTACGGCAGCGACGTGCTGCTGGCGCAATACGCACCCTATCGTATTCATCACGGGCTGGATTTCCCCAATCCCAGCGGTACGCCGATTTTGGCCGCCGCCAGCGGGGAGGTCATCTGGGCCGGGTCGCTGCCCAACCCGCGGAGCGGCATCAACTACTACGGCAACACCGTCATTATCCGGCACGACTGGCAGTGGCGCGGTCAGGACGTATTCACGCTGTATGCGCACACGCTGGAGCTGTTCGTCGAAGTGGGCGAACACGTGGCACAGGGGGAGTTGATTGCCGGGGTGGGGGCGTCGGGCGAGGTGTCCGGGCCGCATTTACACCTGGAAGTGCGCATTGGAAATAACAACTATTATGACACGCGCAATCCGCTGCTGTGGCTCGCGCCGTATGAGGGTTGGGGGACGCTGGCGGGACGTTTTGTGGACAATCGGGGGGTGATGATTCCGGGGGCGGATATTACGTTGTATCCCGTGGATGCGGATACGACGACGCGGCGCACGCGCACGTACCAGGAGGGTGTGGACCCGGATGAGGTGTGGCGAGAGAATTTTGTGGTGGGGGATTTGCCGGCAGGACGCTACACGCTCACCCTTTCGTTTGAAGGCACGTCCTACCGCCGCACTCTGGACGTTCTCCCCGGACGCACCAACTTCGTCGTCGTCGCCGCCAACTTCACCTTCGTCCCTACCCCCACCCCCACACCCACCTACACCCCCACGCCCACCATCCCCCTCACCGTCACCCTGCCCATCACCTCCACGCCGACCCTCCAACCTTAATCGGCAAACAGGGAGGAATCTGCCGGAGGGGGCGGAGCGTGCGCGACAACAAGAGCCACGGGCAGGCCCCACATCTGGTTTTGCCGTGATTGCGTGACGTGGAAGTTGGCCTGTGCCAACAGTTGTCGCGTGGGGATAGGGCGACAATCCACGAGCGTGGGCAGCCGCCGGTGCGCCCATTCGTAGCCGCGCAGGGCGGTCCGCGCCAGCCGGCCAGGGCGCGCGGGCAAATCCAGCGCCACCACGCCCAAGCGCCCGCCCGGGCGCAGCACGCGGGCGCACTCCGCCAACACCTGGGGAATCTCCGGCGTATCGAACAACTCCAGCGTGAAGCTCATGAAAACCAGGTCGAAGGATTCGGCGGCAAACGGCAGATGCGCCGCATCTCCTGTTTCCAACGTCACGCGCGCCGCCATCCCCGCCGCTCCCAGTCGTCGTCGGGCTATGGCTATCATTCCCGGCGAAAGGTCAATACCCCACACATGGCCGGAGCCACCCACCGCCCGCGTCAGCGCCAACAGCCCACGCCCTGTGCCCGCGCCCATTTCCAACGCCTGCTCCCCAGGCTGCACGCGCAGCAAACGCAGCCCCGCCATCATGTGCCGATGTTCGCTGGCCGCCAGCAAATCATACCAACGGCTCAGGCGATCATAGCTGGCCTGGGCCGCGGCTCTGGAGCGGGTCACACGACTGATACTATCATCGTTCATCGGCGGAATCAGGTGAAAGGGAGGACGCGGACGAACAGGGCGTACGCGGATTCTTGTCGTTTCCACGCACCTGGCGCTCGTCCGCGTCCGGCCATGATTTACAGGTCGCCGGCGCGCTGCGCCAGGATTTGCCCGGCGCGCTCTTTGAACTGGGCCAGCGGCATGGGGCCGAGGTTGTCGTTGTTGCGCGTACGCACGGCCACCGCGCCTTGTTCCATTTCCTTATCGCCGACGACGAGCATGTAGGGCACTTTTTGCAACTGCGCCGCGCGGATTTTGGCGTTCATGCGCGCGTTGCTGTCGTCCACTTCCACGCGCAACCCTATGCCGCGCAGTTCCGCGGCCACCTGGCGCGCGTAGGGAACGTGGTCGTCCGTGATGGGGATCATCACGGCCTGCACGGGGGCCAGCCAGAGGGGAAATGCGCCGTTGAAGTGTTCGATGAGGATACCCACGAATCGCTCCATACTGCCAAACGGGGCGCGATGAATCATCACGGGACGATGTTTCTGCCCATCCGCGCCCGTGTATTCCAGCTCGAAGCGTTCTGGGAGGAGGAAGTCTACCTGGACCGTGCCGAGCTGCCATTCGCGCTTTAAGACGTCGCGGAAGATGAAATCGAGTTTGGGGCCGTAGAAGGCGGCTTCGCCGGCTTCGACGCTGTAGTTGATGCCGACTTTGTCGGCGGCTTTTTTGATGGCGTTGATGCCGCGCTCCCACATTTCGGGCATGCCGGCATATTTGTCGCTGTTCGGGTCGTTCGTGCCCAGGCGCGCGCGGAAATCAGAGAATCCCATCGTCTGGAACACATACTGAATCAGGTGCACCACCTCAATAAACTCATCTTCCAACTGGTCCGGCGTCACAAACAGGTGCGAATCGTCCACCGTGAAGCCGCGCACGCGCGTCAGCCCCGTCAGTTCGCCGCTCTTTTCGTACCGATACACCGCACCAAACTCCGCCAACCGCAGCGGCAGGTCCCGGTAGCTGCGCGGCTCACTCTTGTAAATCTCAATGTGGTGCGGGCAGTTCATCGGCTTCAGCAGGAACGCCTCCCCATCCACATCAATAGGCGTATACTGGCTGTCCTTGTAGTAGGGATAGTGCCCGCTCGTGACGTACAGGTCCAGCTTGCCGATGTGCGGCGTCATCACGGGCAGATAGCCGCGTTCCACCTGGGCGCGGCGGAGGAAGCTCTCCAGCGATTCGCGCAGAATCGTCCCTTTTGGCAGCCACAGCGGCAGGCCAGAACCCACCAGCGCCGAGATGTGAAACAGCCCTAGCTGCTTGCCCAGGCGGCGGTGGTCGCGTTGTCTTGCTTCTTCCAGGCGGCGCAGGTAGTCATCCAGTTCGACTTTGTTATGCCAGGCCGTGCCATAGATGCGTTGCAATTGGGGGCGGTTTTCGTCGCCGCGCCAGTAGGCCCCGCTCGTGCGCAGGATTTTGACGGCGTTGGCTTTGATGAAGCGCGTTGCCGGCATATGCGGTCCCCGACACAGGTCCACAAAGTTGCGATGCTGATAAATGCCCACCTGCTCCACCGGCGCGGAGATGGGATTGCCGTTTTCATCCACTTTGCCGGCAGCCAACTCATGAATAAGCTCCAGCTTATACGGCTGGTCGGCAAAAAACGCCTCCGCCTCCGCCACAGACTTGGAAGACTGCTCAAACGACGCATTGCTTTTCAGCAATTCCTTCATCCGCTGTTCGATTTTCTCCAGGTCCTCCGGCGAGAACGTAATCGGCTTCCCATTCTCATCCTTGCCCAGGTCAAAATCATAGTAGAATCCATCCTCAATGGGCGGGCCAATCGCCAACCGCGCTTCCGGGAAGTAGGACAGCACCGCCTCGGCCATCACGTGCGCCGCCGAATGGCGAATTCTGTACAGATCAGATTGCTCATAAGGAACTTCGTTCATTTCCGACATCATCAAACCTCCAAAATTAGAACAGGGGAAACAATGTTGATGGACAGTGGTCGGAACGCAAACCGGGCCAGTTCCCTGACATTGGCTCCGGCGGTAAAAATAAAAACGCCACCGCCCGTGTTGGGGCGCTGGCGTGCAAATTACCTCGCGGTTCCACCCAACTTTCAGTCGTCCACACAGGCGAACGACCCTTATTGGTGTGCCGTTAACGGAGCAACCCGGATTTTCATACTTGCCGGCAGGCGTTCCGAAAACCGCTCACGGGGGGTTTTGGCCGCTGTCTTTGTTGTGGTGGCTCTCAGCCTCTGACCACCACGCTCTGTAACAGGCCCAACAGCTACTCGTCCCGATCTGACCGGGCCACGATGGACTCGCTGGCCCGGCCCAGACGCACCATTTTTACGTGGTGTGTCTGACGCTTTCGCTTATATTCTTGTATGGCTCATTATAAAAAGTTCGTCTCGCTTGTCAAGCCTTTTGCCCATGTTATACTAGCGTGAGCCGGGTACACGCGGCATTTGTGTTTTGGGCTGCTTAACCCCTTGCCTGAGCCTGCCGAAGGCAATATGGGCTACAATAAAAGCTCAGCCCACGAGAGGGTTAGCAGTGACGTTTTGGCAATGAAAGAATAACCGGCAGGTTTGCTCCATCCGTTCCGTTGAAGGCAGTTCCGCGCACATGTGAGCCTGTAGCTGGACGACAGACGATTTGCGTATGGCCCCAAGAAGTTCGAGAAGACCGCCACCCCGTATCCGCCTCCCGCTGTGGGGATTGGCGTTGCTTGTTTTGCTGGGCATTGCGCTCCTGTTTGGTAGCGCCGCCTGGTTGTATCGCACGGTGCAGGGTATGGCGGCGTCGTGGGATGTGACCGAACCTGAGTTTGTGGTGGATGGGGGAAATGCCGGCATTCAATCCCCCCCCGATGGCAACCTCCCCCCGCCAGGCATCACCGAATCAGACCCCGCCCTCCCCGTCGTGAACATCGATTCCCAGAAACCATGGTCCGGCCACGAGCGCGTCACCATTTTGCTCCTGGGCATCGATCAACGGTGTGACGACACCGGACCGACGCGCACCGACACCATGATGCTGCTGACCGTGGACCCCGTGGGACTCTCCGCCGCCACGCTCTCCCTGCCGCGCGACCTGTGGGTAGAAATCCCCGGGTTTGAGGTGGACCGCATTAACCAGGCCTACTACCTGGGGGAAATCTACGAATATCCCGGCGGCGGGCCAGCCCTGGCTGTGGAAACCGTTGAGGCCACTTTAGGCATCAACGTGGACTTCTACGTCACGGTCAACTTCGACGCCTTCGTGGAGATTGTTGACCTGATCGGCGGCGTGGACGTTCATCCACCGGAAAACATTGAGGATGAGACCTATCCCGACCGTTGCTATGGCTACGACCCGTTTTTCCTCACCGCGGGCGAACATCATCTCGACGGTCAGATGGCTTTGAAATATGCGCGCACGCGCGCGACGGCCCAGGGCGACATTGACCGCGCCGCGCGGCAGCAGGAAGTCGTGCTGGCCGTGCGGAACAAAGTGCTGCAACTGAATATGCTGCCGCAGCTTATTCCCCAGACGCCGCGCTTGTGGCAAACCTTCCAGCAAAACGTGCGCACCAACATGTCGCCGGATGAAGCGATTCAACTGGCACTGTTGATACAAAACATTCCTCCCGATAGTTTGCAAACCGCCGTAATTGATTACAATTACGTTTACCCGGAAACGACTCCTGATGGACAACAGGTGTTGGTTCCGATTCGTGACAATATCCGCGACCTGCGTGATCGTTTGTTTGTCCCGCCGGCTGTTCCCACGCCTGTGATTGAAAACCTGCCCGCGCTGATGGCGCAGGAACAGGCGCGGGTGTCGCTGTTGAATGGCACAACACAGTTTGGACTGGCGGGCAAAACGCAAGCCTATCTACAATCGTTTAACATAAACGTTACCGAGATTGGCAACGCTGATTCAGCGGACTACCGCACTACCCAAATCATTGACTTCGGCTTTCACCCCCACACGACACAATATCTGACACAACTCATGTCGTTGCCGCCGCTCAATGTCAGCACTGGCACGGAAGCGGAGGGTGATTATGATGTTCTGGTGATTTTGGGAGGTGATTGGAATTTGCCACAGCCGTAAAACCGTCAGCAACCAGGTTCCTGACCAGCCGCCACCCTGCTTATCGTTGGTGGTCTGCTTTAGAAGCAGGCCATCATCCCCGGCGGGGCCAGAAGCGACTCCTGGTCTGAAGTAAGTGGCTGCCCGCAATTAAATTAGCGGAAATGTGCGGGCAGCTTGTCAGTAACCGCCCGTAAAAAGTGTGAAGTTGTTTTCGGGCGGTTACTAAGGAAGCTGTTTGCGTGCCGGCATTTGTGCCTAACGTACGCACGCTGTACACAGAATGCGGACGAAAGAGCGCAGCGAGTTCGTGACACTTTTCCAATCACCCGCGGACCGCGGGATTGTGTGCTGCCGCCAGTCCATTTCAACGGCACGCTCGTTGGATGGGCCAGTCCCAATACGCCATGCGTAAACGAGTCCGCGCAGGTCTGCTGGCAGGTGTCGCGCTGCTTGCCGTTTCGGCATGTCGCGCCATCCCTGCGCCATCAACTAAATCAGCCACGCCCTCTTCCACACCGACGGCAAGCGCCCCCACCCCGACAGCGACGCCCGCGGTTGCGTTTTTGCCGGCATCTCCCGCTCCCGCTACCCCCACTCCCATCCCCACCGTCCCCCTCGAAGATACCGCAGTCACGGACCTGGCAAACCAGGTGCAAATAAACCTGCCCACCGCCAGCCTGCGCCTGACGCGCCCGCCTGGCTGGGTCGCGCTGGACAGCGGACGGCAACAGCCGTGGTTGACGCGGTTGGGCGCGGACAGCCTGCTGCTGGCGGATAGCAAGGACACGGGAACCCGCCTCCTGGAGCAAGAGGTGATTGGACAGGGCGCGTTTCTGCTGGCAATGCCGGCAGCCACCACCCCCAAACTCCCCCCCGACCCCGGCGAAGCCCTGGCCCAACTCCTGCGCCTGCTTGCCCTGCGCGGCGAAATCCTCCTCAACGTCCACAGCACCACCCTCAACGGCCTCCCCGCTGCCTATGCCGACCTTCCCCGCGATCCACTGGCGCTCTTTGCCCGCAAAGAAGAAAACGCCCACCTGCGCCTCATCCTCGTCTACCCGCCCGACGCTGTCACCCCCTTGCTCCTCCTCCTGGGTGCGGAAGCGGAAAACTGGCCCACCTACGCCCCCACATTTGACCAAATCCTGGCAACAGCCGACTGGCAGCCCGGCCCCGTGCCCAATCGCGGCAGCCGCATCGTCCAGGGCGAGATTCAACCGGGAGCCGAGGTCTCCGGGTTGCTCAGCAACGACCAGACGGACATCTGGCTCTTCCGCGGCGAAAGCGGCGGCTACGCCACCCTCACCGCCCTGCCCAACAACCCGAACATTGACCTCACGCTCTTGCTGCTCACGCCTGCCGGCGGCATCCTGGACCGCGCCGACTTCGGCCTGCCGGGGGAAGCGGAGGTCATGTTTGACATTCCCCTCCCGGAAACGGGCGAATACCGCATCGAAGTAACCGAGTTTTTCGGCGAGACGGGGCGCTACGCCCTCTCCCTGTCGCTCAGCGCCACGCCGGAATATAGCGAAGGCGGCGATATCGCGCTGGGGCAGGTGATTACCGGGGAATTGACGGATGCGGCGCGCCCCGTATGGACATTCCACGGCGACGCGGGGCAACTGATTTCCATCGTGCTCACGCCGTTGAGTAACCAGCTTGACCTGATCTTCGAACTGCTGGGGCCGGATGGGCAACCCCTGGCAACAAAGGACGAAACCTTCGCCGGAGACCCGGAAGTCCTGGTTGGTTTGGAACTGCCGCTGACCGGCGCCTATCGGCTCCAGATTCGCAGTTTCTCCGATAAAGGGGGCAGCTATACGCTGGCGCTGGATGAGGGCGGCGAAAGCACGTCGAATTTTTATGACGCGGGGGACCTGGTTTATGGCAACGTGAAACGGGAGATGCTGCGCGAAAACGAGGCGCACGCCTGGTTCTTTGAGGGACGCGCGGGGGATGAGGTGACGGTGCTGGTGTCGCCGTTGGGTGATAATCTGGATATGGACATCTGGCTGCTGGACCCACAGGTGCATCGTCTGGCGCAAAAGGATGAAAATCTGTCGGGCGAAACGGAGATGATTGAGATGGTGCTGCCGGCGGATGGTCTGTATGCCGTCATGGTGCGGGAGTTCTTTGGCGAGGCCGGGGAATATGAGATTTCGATTACGGCCAAGGGGTATGACAATCTGGAGGATGTGGGGAGCATTTCCTATGGGCAGACGGTGACGGGGACGCTCTTGCCGGGAAAGGGGGCGGTATGGCATTTTGCCGGCATTGCCGACACCGAAATCAGCCTGAACCTCACCCCCACGGACAGCAAAGGAGACCTGGTTCTCATCCTGCGCGACCCACAAGAAATAGAGCAGGCGCGCGTGGATCTGAACCTGGCCGGCGAAGCGGAGCAACTACGCGGCTTCAACCTCACCAGCAGCGGCGACTGGACCATCGTCGTCAAGGAGTTTTTCGACGAAGGCGGACCATATCAGCTCACATTGAATCGCGTGCAATAAGAGCGGGAGCCAGACTGGCGCTGTCAGACTGCGCCGGTCTCGTGTTTCAGCGCGTATACGTCTCGCTTGCGCCAGCCGGCGGCGGCAGCGACGATGGCCGCCGCTTCCTTGTGGCTAAAACCGGCCGCCAATTCGCGCGCCAGTGCCTCCCGTACTGCCGCCTCGTCCCAAGCCTCTTCCCGTGCCGTGGCCCCGGCGACCACCAGCGTAAACTCCCCGCGAATGGCTTCCGCCGTGAACGTTTGCAGCGCCGCGCTGACGCTGCCGCGCCAGATTTCTTCGTACATTTTCGTTAGCTCGCGTCCTACGCACAGCGCGCGGTCGCCCAGCACGTGCAGCACATCTTGCAGCACGTCGCGCAGGCGGTGCGGGGCTTCGTACAGGATGAGGGTGTGCGGCAAGGTGGCGATGGCGGCGAGGGCGGATTGGCGCGCGGCACGGCGGCGGGGAAGGAAGCCGAGGAAGAGGAAGCTGTCGGTGGGCAGGCCGCTGGCGATGAGGGCGGTGGTGGCGGCGCTGGCTCCGGGGATGGGGATGACGGAAATGCCGGCATCCAACGCCGCCCGCACCAACCGATAACCAGGGTCTGAGAGGCCGGGCATGCCGGCATCCGACACCAACGCCACATCCTCCTCCTGCAAACGGGCCACCAACCCCGCCAACCGCTGCGCCGAACTATACTCATGATAACTGAGCATCGGCGTCGTAATGTCGTAATGCCGCAACAACCGCGCCGTATGCCGCGTATCTTCCGCGGCAATCAACGACACCTCGCGCAGCACGCGCAGCGCCCGCAGCGTAATATCTTCCAAATTGCCAATCGGCGTGCCAACCAGATAAAGCGTCATCGAACCTTCCCGAAAGCGCAACTACAGGCCACAAACCTCTCGTCATTCAAGTCATATAGCATCAAGACAACTTCCGGGAAGGTGGCAGATGCTAAAAATCAACTGGACACTGGCGTTTTTGGCGTGGAGGCTCAGCCGGCCCACATATGGCGGTTTGACCCGGCGAAAGCCGCGACTCCGACCACCGCATATGGACTTCGCCAGACTCCAGTCATCAATGATTCTGCACGAAGATTATGAACAGGAGATTTTCGTTGCAACTGGCGCGCGTTTGCACCTGGTAGACCTGCGAAACCGGTGTGCCGGCGGAGCTTTCCAACTGCACGTTGTAGGTGCGGATGATGGGGGAATCGAAGACGAATTGTTCCCATCCGGATGGCCCGTAGGCAGGAGCCGTGCCCACGGCGACGCGGGCGTCAATGCCACTTTCCCAGACGTGTACCTGGTAGCTGCCGGCGGAAACGGGATTTCCGCTCAAATCAACAACCTCGCCCGCAATGCCCAGCCAGTTACAGCCGGCGGTATTCGCATAATTTCGCAGATAGGTAGGGGTGTCAATAGATTTGGTGAAGGGGAACGGGGAGCGCGTGTTGGTGGCCGTGGGCGTGGGACCGGTGGGGGTTTCCGTGGGGGTCTCTGTGGGCGTGGGTGTAGGCGTGCGCGTGGGGGTGGGCGGCGGCAGCGTGGGGGTGATGGACGGCTCCAGCGTGGGACGGCGCGTGGGAGATGGCGGGAGGGTGTCGGTGGGTTGCAAGGGAGAGGGGGTCCAGGTGGGCTGCAATCGCTCCGCGGTGGGGCCAGGCATGGTCGTGGGCAAGGCTGCCAGCGCGCCCACGGTGGGCAGCGCCGGCTGTTCGCGGGTGGGGATGAGTTGCGATAGGTCCAGTTGGCCGCCGGAGAGCGTGAGGAACGCGAAAATGCCGGCAGCTACCAACACCGTCAGCGCCAACACCATTACCGAAAGCACATTCAAGCAGCTAATGCCGCGCCGCCTTCTCGTTTGTCGAGATTGCCTTGATTTCGCCATCTTCGCTATCCACCCGCATCCACGTATCGCGTAATATCCGCGTTGGCCCATAAGCCATCCAGCCACTGCTCAAACGTCTCTTGCAGCATTACCGCGCGCTGCTGTGGCGTCAGCGCCCGCTGCGGGTCCTTTTCCAATACCTGAATGATGTAGTACGTCTCGCTGCCATCGCTGCCCACGGCCACGATCACCTCGCTTACCTGGTCTACTTCCAGCGATTGGGCCGCCTGATCCACTGCCGGCACGAGCAGCGTCCCCGCCGGGAAGAAATCCAGATCGCCGCCGTTTTCGCCCGTGTGTCGGTCGAGCGAATACTGCCGTGCCAGGTCCGCAAAATCGCCGCCGGCGCGAATCTGCTCCAGCAGCGATTGGGCCAAAGCGGCATCATTCACCTGGATGTAGCGGGCATGTACTTGCGGCACGGCGTAAGGCACGTCGGCGGTGAGTTCCGTCTTCATCCGCTCCGTGAGCATATCCACGGCCAGCGCGTCCCGGAACTCCTCTTCGGTCCATTGATTCGCCTGCAACCACGCCTGGAAACTGGCCTCGTCCACGGCGGACGCTTTCAACTCCGCCAGTTTCTGCGTCACCATGTCCGGGGTGATGGCGATATTCCGCGCCGCCGCCGCCTGCGCGATCAGCGTTTGCTCAATGAGCGTATGCAGCACGGTGGCGCGGTCCGCCGCTGTGTCCGCCGTCGGCGCCAACCCCAGCGCAATCTGCCCTTGCTCATAGCGCGCCAATTCTTTCTCGAAAAAGGCCAGGAAAATGGGCTGCCCGTTCACCACGGCGGCCAACGGCTCCATGGGGGTGGGCGTAGGGGGAATAGAGGTTGGGCTGGGAGGCACGGTGGTGGCGGGCGGCGGAAGGGTGATGTCCGCGGCGCTGCTGGAGGTGGCGACAGCGACGGCTGTTGTGGGGTCTTCCGCGCTATTCTTGTCGCCACAGGCCGCCAACAGCCCGATCAGCAAAATTCCGACGATGTATCGCTGCCATTTCATGCGTATTGCTTCCTTGTGACGCATCCATTGGTGGATGTAGAATTTACAGACGCGCGTTTTGTGGGGGATGCTGCCGGTATCCTGACCGATCCATTCCCAATCCGTGTCACCCGGTCAACATAGACAAAAGCGCAAGTTGCCCGCCCACGCCGCTCTTGGGGATTATACTCACGGCAAAAGGTGGGGCAACCACCTTCCTGGAAGCTCTCAGCTTCCAGAAAGGTCCAGGATATTGCTAACGACAACGCGGCCCTGTTTGATGACCGTCTGCGCCAGATTTGCGCCGAAGCGATAGCCAAGCTGACGATAGTCGGGCACGTTGAGGATAAGAATGTCTGCCTGTTTGCCCGGCTCCAGGCTGCCAATCTCCTCTCCGCGCCCAATGGCGTAGGCCGCGTTGACCGTGGCCGCGGCGATGGCTTGCGCCTGCGTCAATCCCATGTAGCGGCAGGCAAGGGCGATGACCATTTGCATGGATTCGCACCAGCAGGTCCCCGGATTGTAGTCGGTGGCCAGCGCCAGTGCCCCGCCCGCTGCCAGGATCGCTTTGGCCGGCGTGTAGTCCCGTTCCGCCAGGCCAAAAGGCGTCCCCGGCAGCCCCACGGCGACTGTATTACTGCTGCCGAGGGCGGCAATGTCCGCGGCGGGCGTGTGTACCAGGTGGTCGGCGGAGGTGGCCCCCATTTCCACGGCCAGGGCGGTCCCGCCCAACCCCACGAACTCGTCGGCGTGGACTTTGAGGCGGAAGCCGAGTTCCTGCGCGCGCGCGAAGATGCGGCGCGTCTGGGGCACATCGAAGACGCCCTGCTCGCAAAAAACGTCGCAAAATAGGGTGACATGCTGGGCGGCGGCCCAGGTGGCGGCGGCGGGCAGCATCTCCTCAATGACGTGGGTGACGTAGGCGTCGGTGTTGTTATGGAATTCGGCGGGGATAGCGTGTGCCGGCAAAAACGTCATGGACAACTCCACCGGCTGCTGCTGATTCAGGGCCGCCATCGCCGCCAACTGCTTCAACTCCGCCTCCAGCGCCAGCCCATACCCCGTCTTCGCCTCCGCGCTCGTCGTCCCATACGCCAGCATCCGCCGCAAGCGGGGCAGATTATCCGCCACCAGTTCCGCCAGGCTGGCCGCGCGCGTGCGGCGCACGGTAGACATAATGCCGCCGCCAGCCGCCATAATCTCCATGTATGTCGCGCCCGCCAGCCGCTGTTCAAACTCGTTTGCCCGGTCCCCCATCCAGGGAATGTGCGTGTGCGGATCGACAAAGCCGGGCAGCACGCAGCGCCCGCCGGCGTCAATAGTCATCTCCGCCGCGTAGCGCGCGCGCAGTGTGGCGCTGTCGCCGGTCTCTCGGATGCGTCCGGCGTGGACGGCCACCGCGCCATCTTCAATGACGCCGAGTGTCCCCAGGGCGTGGCCGCGCTGCGGGCCATCGGGCGCGGGCACGACGCACACCTGCGCCGCCGCGTGAATGAGCATGTCAATAGATTCAGGCATGGTATTTCCTTGAGAAGTGGTTGATGACTTTCCCGGAAGCTCGCCGTTCGAGTCACGTAACTTCAGGACAGCTTCCGGGAAGATGGTTGTGAATCGTTGACGACCTTCCCGGAAGCTCGCCGTTCAAGTCACTTGGTCTCAAAACAGCTTCCGGGAAGATGTTTGTGAATCGTGGCTGTTGTCCGGCGCTTCGCGCACCCAGCGCGCCAGCACCAGGATCGCCAGCAGCGCCAGCGCGGCGCTGGTGATGCCGTTGGCGCGCAGGTCGCCGCGCAGCCATATTTGCGGCCCCAGCCACGCTCCCAGCGCGCGCCCGACGGCGGCGGCGGCCATGATGGTGGACATGACGATGCCGCGTGCCTGGGGCACGAGTTCGGTTAGCAGGGGGATGCCGCCGACCACGGTGACTTCAAAAAAGTAGAAGGTGAGGGCCAGCATGACCAGGGCGGTGGTGAGGGAAACGCCGAGCAGGGGCAGAAGGGCGTACACGAGCGCCCCGGCCACGCCCGCGCTAATGACGACGGGGCGCTTGCCGAAGCGGTCCACGGCCCAACCCGCGCTGAGTTCGCCCAGGATTTCGGAGCCGCCGATGATGCCGGAGGCGAGGCCCAGCGTGCCCAGGCTGAGGCCAAAGGCGCGTTCCATCCAGTCGCCATAGACGATGAAGATGATGTCGTTGGCGAGCATGAGGAGGAGGGTGTAGGCGGCGGCGGCGAGGATGACGGGATGGCGGCGCACGACACGGCCCACGTCGCTCAGGCGCGGCGCTGCTGTCGTGCGTGGTGGTGTGGGCGGCATGACGCGCCAGAGGATGATGCCGGCAAGCAGTCCGCCCAGCCCCAGTCCGACAAAGGGGGCCTGCCAGCCAAGCCACCCGATGAGCCAGCCGACGAGGGGCGCGCCCACGAGCAGGGCGGCGGACCAGGAGATTTCGGTGATGGAGATGATGCGCCCGCGGCTGGCATAGGGCACGGCGTCGCCGATGTAGGCTTGCAGGGTGGGGTCGTAGATGACTTTGATGAGGGCGATGAGGATAAGGGCGATGCCGAAGGCGGCGGGACCAGGGGCGACGAGGACGAGGAGGCTGCTGGCATTGAGGGCGATGAGGCAGAGGATGAGGATGGGGCGGCGGCCATGTTGTTCGGATAGGGGGCCGAAGAGGGGGCTGAGGATGCCGGCAAAGCTGCGGACGGCGACCAGGCGAGAGGCTTGCAGGAGGGAGATGTTGAGGGCGCGGGAAAATGCCGGCAAAAACGGATAAACCATGCGCGTGCCCGTATTCAAGCACCAGCGCCCCAGCGTCAGGGCTAAAACAGGTAGTGTCAGTGAGTGGGCATTCTTTTCTTGCACACGCGATAGTCTAACGCAGACGCGGCGCGGTTCCAAACAAACGCCGCAAAACGCCGGGGCCGGCAAAAAGAGCCTGCCAGACCGTAGGCCCGGCAGGCTCTTTCAGGTTCACGTCTTGCTGGGAAAAAGGGGGCAGCCAACACCGGAACCAGGCTCCGTAGCCGGTGGCCTTTGTGTCTGGTCTGGCGCACCACCTGTGTATTCCGCCGACGTGTCTGCTAACCCTCTCGTAGGCTGAGCCTGGCGCAGCCCATATTGCCTCCGGCAGGCGCAGGCAACGGGCTAAATAGCTACCCTACGGCACGGGAGCGCAGTGCTGCGCCACAATGCCGGGCACGGTCGGGTCGTAGAGGAAGGAGCAGATGGAGGTGATGGGTGGGTTGGTGGGCACGTATTGCGTGTTGAAGGTTTGGTTGAAGCAGCCGGGCAGCCCGGTTTGCAGCACGGTGTTGCTTGTGCCGTTGGCGAAGTAGAAACGCACCAGCCAAACCTTGTTGGTATTCCCCGTGGAGACGGTGAGGGAGAGGTTGGGGTTAATCGTCACCTGCGTATCAATCGGTGCGCATCCGGCGCTGCCATATAACTGGAACATCTGGTCGCCGACGGCGGTGTGGAAACTGAAGTTGGGGCCGGCGAATTGGGCCATATGGCCGTCATCGGGCGTTTGCACCGAATACTGCCCTAGTTCAAAGCCATTGCCGGACAGTCCAATCCAGTAGATGGCGTTGGCGAATGCCTCAAACCCTCCAGGCAGGTCGGCCGTGACCGCGTAGCCCCCCGTGACGGGGTCGGCTACCCAGGAAGTCGGGGCGACGTCGGCATCATATAACAACGTGTTGCTGGGATTGCCGGCGTGGTCATCATTCCGCACCTTGATGTGTAGGGTCTGGCCTTGCTGCGGAGCAATGCAGGTAAAAATGACAATCGTGTTGATGGTTGTGTTGGTGGGGAAGCTAACGTCTTCCGCGAAATTCTGGCCGGCGGTGTAATTAGACCAGCAACCCGCCTGGTTGCCCGTCGTGGGGCCGTAGTCCCAGATTAGGCCGCCGTTGGGCATGGTTCCGAACGCGGCATCCGCGCCGCGCAAGTCGCCGGCGGCTACCGCCGTGGTGGCCGCATCGGCGCGAACGTGCCGCGAGGTGACGGCTGCCGCCAGAACCATGATGAACAAGATCAACAGCAGTGAAACACGTTTACTAAACATGATGATCTGGTATCTCCTATTGATGTAGGGGAAACGGAAGTTGCTCTAAGAAAAACGCACCCGACAGAATGTTATCTGGCAGGTGCGTTTCTTTATGTCTGTTCGGCGGCGAATGAGTCTGGTCTGTAGAAGGGATGGCGTATCGTTTTGATTACACCAACGCCAGACATCCGCCCGCTAATGTTCGCTCATGGACTACGGTACGGCCGCGCAGTTTTGGGCCACGACGCCGGGTACCGACGGATCATAGAGGAAGGAGCAAATCGAAGTGACCGGCGGATTCGTCGGCACGTAATTGGTGTTGAAGGTGTTGCTGAAGCAGGAGGGTAGGCCCGTCTGCACCGCGGTCTGGCTCGTGCCGTTGGCGAAGTAGAGGCGAACCAGCCAATACAAATTGTTGTTGCCCGTCGTCACGCTCAAGGAGAGGTTCGGGTTCAGTGAGACACTGGTTGCCGCCGGACCACAACCACCGCCGCCACCGTAGAGTTGGAACATCTGGTCGCCCACGCCGGTCATGCCGCCGTAGGTTGCGCCAGAGAACTGCGCCATCTGGCCATTGTCAGGGGTCTGCACGGAGTACTGCCCTAATTCAAAGCCATTGCCAGACATACCGATCCAGTAGGTTACGCCGGCCGCGGCCGCAAAACCACCGGGCAGGTCGGCGGTGACGGCATAGCCACCGGTGACGGGATCGGCTACCCAGGAGAGGGGGGTCACGTCAGCATCGTAGAGCAGGGTGTTGCTGGGCACGCCGCCGGCGTCATCGCGGACTTTGATATGTAGGGTTGAACCCTGTACCGGGGCGATACAAGTGTAAATGACGATGGTGTTGATGGTCGTGGCGGTAGCGAAGTTGACGTCCTCGGCGAAGTTCTGGCTCTCCGTGTAGTTGGACCAGCAGCCGGCCTGACTGCCCGTGGTTGGGCCGTAGTCCCAAATCAAGCCACCGGTGGGCATGGCGCCAAATTCGGCCCCGCCACTCTTGGCAGCATTGGCCGTCGCGGTGACGGCGTCGGCGCGAACCTGGTGCGAGGCAAAGGCGGCAAAGCCCAATACCATCACGAGCAGTACGAGAAGTGAAACACGCTTGTTAAACATACCTTATTGTTCTCCTTTCTGTGAGTAGAGACAAAACGAGACGCCAGGATTTCGGAAACGCACGACAGTTGTATAGAGATCGCTGTGGATACTAGCGCGTGCCGGCATTTTCGTTACGCTGGCAATCTCGCAAAAAACAAAGGGGGATAAAAAGCGCCGACCGAGAGACCAAATGGTCGGCGCTTCTTCCGTTAGCGCTTTGGCGATTGGACCAATTTCACCGGAGCAAATTGGTCTAATCACAATTACGGTACGGGCTTGCAATTTTGGGCCACGACGCCGGGCACGGCCGGGTCATAGACGAAGGAGCAGATGGAGGTGATGGGCGGGTTGGTGGGCACGTATTGCGTATTGAAGGTCTGGTTGAAGCAGCCGGGCAGACCCGTTTGCAGTACGGTGTTGCTTGTGCCATTGGCGAAGTAGAAGCGCACCAGCCAGTATTTGTTGGTGTCACCCGTGGAGACGCTCAAGGAGAGGTTCGGGTTCAGGCCAACGTTCGTGCTGACGGGAGCGCAGCCGCCGCCGCCGTAGAGTTGGAACATCTGGTCGCCGACAGAGGTGTGGAAGCTGAAGGTGGGGCCAGAGAATTGGGCCATTGTGCCATCATCGGGGGTGAGGACGGAGTACTGCCCCAGTTCAAAACCGTTGCCAGACATACCGATCCAGTAGGTTACGCCGGCCGCGGCCGCAAAACCACCGGGCAGGTCGGCGGTGACGGCATAGCCACCGGTGACGGGATCGGCCACCCAGGAGAGGGGGGTCACGTCGGCATCGTAGAGCAGGGTATTGCTGGGGTTGCCCGCGCCGTCGTCGTTACGCACTTTGATGTGTAGGGTTGAACCCTGCACCGGGGCGATACAGGTGTAAATGACGATGGTGTTGATGGTGGTGGCCGAGGCGAAATTGACATCCTCGGCGAAGTTCTGGCTGGCAGTGTAGTTGGACCAGCAGCCACCCTGGCTGCCCGTCGTCGGACCGTAGTCCCAAATCAAGCCACCGGTGGGCATGGCGCCGAATTCGGCCCCGCCACTCTTGGCAGCATTGGCCGTCGCGGTGACGGCGTCGGCGCGAACCTGGTGCGAGGCAAAGGCGGCAAAGCCCAATACCATCACGAGCAGTACGAGCAATGATACACGTTTGCTAAACATACGTTGCTATTCTCCTTTCTATGGTTTACAGTGGACGAGGAACGTTTTGCACAGCATTTGCCTGAATATTCACCTGGCAGTGAGATTTCAGGGGAAACAAAGATAGTGGAATTGAGGGTTCAGATCATTTTGGGAATAGAACCACCACCTCCTCATTGTTCTTTGTGAACTGACAAGTCGCCAACTTAAAGCGTGAAGAACAGAGTAAGATGTCAACTCGATGCGAAAGCCCGCATATAAGCCAAGCGAAAATGCCGGCATTGCTTGCCATCTTCACACTTCATTTGCTTGTGATTCTTCGTAAGTTTTCCGGCCAAAGGAGAGATCAAAACAGCAATGGGAGGCCGAATGTTAGAAAATGCTGAGGAAACTGAATACAGTATAGCACACGGATGGAAAATTGCAAAAATCTTCCAAAATTATTGCGCGACTACGAAAGAGACCATCATGCAACTTCCAGATCGGCGCTATCTCAGAGATTGCCCCAACCGATTCGGCATCCGTCCCGTCCCAAGCAAAAAAAAACCACCCCTGCAGGGCGCAGAGGCGGTTTCTTTCGCGTCCAGATACCAGGAGGGGAGTACCTGAACTTTTTCGGTCAACGCCCAATTCGAGGGAGGGGCAGGCATTGCCTGGTTCTGGTTGGGGGTTGTTCCAGTCGCGTTTCTCTCGTGCCAGTTTAGGGGGGGAGGAGTTCCTCTATTACCCAACCAGAATTGTACGAAGTATAGAGTGAGAAAATAAACCGTTCATGGGCAGGAGTTTAGAGGCGGATTAGAAGCCGTCATGCCCGTTACGCCAGACCGCCTCAACGCTTTTGGCGCGGGTCTTCGCCGCCAAATTCATTCAGCCACATTTCCATTTCCTCTGGCGTCAGGCGCGCGCGTCCTTCCTTTTTTTCGTCATCCACATGCAGGCTACCGCCGGGCGCACTCGTATCGGCAGCGGAATGCGGCGGCGTCTTTTTCGCCCGCGGATGCTTGTCTAATGCCGGTTCTGGCTCCGGACCAAACAGAGCGAGCCATTCCGCCAGTTCGTCCGCGCTCATGTCCGCCGTCCCCGCCTTGTATTCCGCCGCGGAATAGGCGCGGGGCGGTGGTGGTGGAGCGTCCGGGGGCGCTTCTGGTTCTGGTCGCCGTCGGCGCGGTGGGCGTGGCGGACGCTCGGGCACGGGACCAAAAAGGGCCATCCATTGGGCAACCTCGGCGTCACTCAACGTTGGCTGCTCCGGTTCCGGTGGTGGCGGCTGGCGTTCTTCCTCCATTTGCGCGGCAAACACTTCGGCGAAGATGTAGGGCATCCCCCGTTCCGCTGCCGCGGAAATGATGGCGCGGTCGCTGCTGACCAGCGTATGCTCTGGTGGATTTTGCACCTGGTTAATGCGGCGCACCAATAAACTGTCCGCCGTTTGCCCGGCAGGGGCAAAGAAGACTTGTACCCGATTATTGGAGAGACGTGCGGATTTGCCGGCAATTATCCCCTGATCGAACACAATCAACACATATCGCTTGCGTCGCGCCGCGGCCCACGTCTGTATCTGTCGCACCAACGCTTCCTCATCGTCCGCGTCTTGCAGCGACAGACCGGGCATTTTCGCAATCAGGTTATGACCATCAATTAAGTAGTTCATCACAAATATTCGGAATCAGGAAAGCGCTTGTGCCGTATCGTTTGCAATTTGAGCTGTGGCACAAAAGGGTTATTCGATCAGCTCAAGGTTGGCCATGCTTGCGGCCAGTCGCTTGATTCCCTCATTGGAAAACGCGATTACAACCTCTTCGTCGTCTCCCGTGCGCTTTGTCTCAATCACAAAACCCTCGCCAAAGCGAGCGTGACGCACGCGCTGCCCCGTGCGGTAGGTACGCCGTTGGGGTTCTGGTGGCGGCTGCGGACGGGGTTCACGAGAGGTGACTGGGTTGGATGGTCGCTTCCAGGAGCGTGTGGTGGTTTTGCTGAATGACGGCTCTTTATTTTCTCTGGACGATGACGCGATAGGACTAGGACGCGCCGGAGCGGCGGGTGTGGGGCGGTTCCATTGCCAATCGCGGCTGGTGGCGCGGCGCGTGGGGCGGCTGCCGCCGTTCCCGCCTTCGACCAAATCGCCGGGAATCTCGTGCAGAAAAGCGGAACGCTGCGCGGTTTCCGTCATGCCGTAGGAGGTGCGGCGGAAGGCATGCAGCAGATAGAGTCGGTCTTTGGCTCGTGTCAGACCGACGTAGAAGAGGCGGCGCTCTTCGGCCAGTTCCTCGCCATCTTCAAAGGCGCGGGCGTGCGGCAAAATGCCTTCTTCCAGGCCGGTGATGAAGACGATGGGGAATTCCAGTCCTTTGGCGGCGTGGAGGGTGAGGAGGGTGGGGGCATTGGTTGTTTCCTCGACGGTGTCTGCGTCAGAAACCAGGGCGATCTGTTCGAGAAATGCCGGCAGCGTAATCTCCTCGTCTATATTCGCCACCGCGCGCAACTCCATCACGTTGCCCCAACGATCCTCCCCCTCCTCCGTATCATCGTCAATATAGCCGCGATACCCCACATCGCGCAAAATCAGGTCCATGATCTCTCCCACGCCCGCGCCATCACTGAGCATGGTCCATTCGTACAGCATCGTGGCAAACGACAGCAGCCCCTTCAACGCGCGCCCATTGAACGGATACTGCAAATCAGGGTCGGTCACCAACCGCACCAGCGCCTGACCCGGCTGCCAGCCATTGGCCGTCGCCCAGTCTTGCAACTGTTCTTGCGTCTTCTTGCCAATGCTGCGCGGCGGCGTGTTGATGACCCGGTTAAAACTGATCGCGTCCGCGGGGTTATGCACCAGGCGCAAATAGGCAATAATGTCTTTGATCTCGCGCCGTCCGTAGAAACGAGTGGCTCCAACGAGTTTATAGGGCAGTTTGCGCATCAAAAACGCTTCTTCCAACGCGCGCGACTGCGCGTTGGTGCGATACATGATGGCGACATCGCCCGGCTCGTATCCCTCCAGCACCAGGTTGGCAATGGTATCCACCACAATGACGGCTTCTTCCCGTTCGTCGTAGGCTTCGCGGATAATGATTTTCGCGCCGCCCTCGCGGTCCGTGAACAAATCCTTGTGAACCCTATCCCGGTTGTGTTGGATGACGGACTTGGCGGCGTCCAGAATGATCTGCGTGGAACGGTAGTTTTGCTCCAATAAGATCGTCTGCGCGTTGGGGTATTGCTCACGGAAGCGGTTGATGTTACGCACGTCCGCGCCGCGCCATTTGTAGATGGATTGGTCCGCGTCGCCAACGACGAAGATGTTTCCATGCCCCAGGGCCAGGCGATGCAGCAATCCGTACTGGGTTGTGTTGGTGTCCTGGAACTCATCAACGAGGATGTGCAGATAACGCTCCTGGTATTTCGCCAGCACGTCTGGCTGGTTGTCAAAGAGGAGGAGCGTATTCATGAGCAGATCGTCGAAGTCCATGGCGTTGTTGGCCTGCAACAACTCCTGGTAGCAGGCATAAACGCGCCGCACAACCTCGGAGACGTAGTTGGTGGCGGCGTATTCGTCCGCTGTGATAAATTCGTTCTTGGCGGCGCTGATGTAGTTGAGCATTTTGGCCGGGGGGAACTTCTTGTCGTCGAGGTTCAGTTTACGTAGGGCTTGTTTGATGACCTGCCGCTGGTCGTCGGTGTCGAAGATGACGAAGTCGTTGGTGTGGTGGGGGAGGTGGAGGGCTTCGCGGCGCAAAATTTGGGCGCAGGTGGCGTGGAATGTGCCCATGGTGAGGCCGCGCGGTGGTTCGCCCAGCAGGGCCTCGATGCGGTGGCGCATTTCGCGCGCGGCTTTGTTGGTGAAGGTGACGGCGAGGATGCGCCAGGGGGGGATACGCTTTTCCTGGATAAGGTAGGCGATGCGTTGGGTGAGGACGCGGGTTTTGCCGCTGCCCGGTCCGGCGAGGACGAGGATGGGGCCATCGGGGGCGGTGACGGCGAGGTATTGGGGTTGGTTGAGGCCGTGAAGTAAGCTCATGGTTGTGTGTGACCGAGGGTGATGGTGGCGCGAACAATGCCGGCACGTTGATGCCCCGCTACCAATTCCACCTCCGTACCCGCCGACGCCTGCACCACCCACTCCACCTTCGCCCGCTCCTGCGTTGCGTCATTGTTCCAGAAACTCGCCGCCATCTTGTGGTCCCGCCCTCGCAGTTGTCCTAACATTGTCTTCGCCTCCCCCATCACCAGCCGCGCCCCCTCAGGCAGCTTGATATCCACCTCCAGCGGGCGCACTACCTTCATTTTCAACGCCTGCTCCGATACATTCGTCGGCAGCCAACCCGTATTGTGTACCACCAGCCGAATCCGGTGCATATCGCCTTGTGATTCCGCCTCCACCTGGAAAAGTTCCAGCTTCGGCGATACCAGGCAGTTAAAGATGCAAAAATCAGCCAGGGGCGCGATCTCTTGCTCCAGCAGGTGCGGCGGCGGATTGCGCCAGGTGATGAAACTGTGCCAGCCACCCAGTTCGACATCCCCCAACTGCGGATGTGTAAAAGGATACCAGTTGACGTACCCCTCTCCCTTCAGCACCTCGTCCGCCCATTTGAGCACGGCCAGGTCATCTTCCACGGGATGGTCACGGAACCAATCAATGTATTTGTAATCCTTGATCCCCGCCTGGTGCTGCACGCTCCAGATCTCCGTTGTCCAGGCATACACGCCCAGCACCTCGTACATCCAATCGTCAAACGTGCCCTTAATGTAATCTTTGGGATCGTACTGGAATTCGTGGAACACGGAAATGGCCGGATACCCCGTCAATTGTTTTCCCTTGTCGCCAATCGTTTTGTACGTGTACAGGTCTTGCGTCGGCAGTTCGCTGTCAGGGCCTTTGGTTGGCGGGCGCAAATGCACGCCGCTGAAGGTATGGAAGCTGACGGAGCCAGTGATGTTGGGATGAGCGGCGATAAATCGCATTAGCGCCTGTGTCTCCGGCTCGCTGCCCGGATAGTCGCCCGCGCCGGACTGTGCCGGGGTCCAGTTCACGGGGAACTGACGGTTCAGGTCCAATCCTTCCACCGGTGGCGCATATTTGATTGTGACGCCATCGAAGTTGCGCACTGCCCCCTCAGGCAGCAGGCGATAGTAATCGCCGCCGGGTAAATCGTCCGGCTCGCGCCGAATCAGCAGGCGCGGTTCGTCAGGATGCGGTTTCCAGGAGCCGTGGGGGTCCCTGATCCGCATTTGCAAAATGCGGCCATCCCCGTCCACGTCCTCCTGGTAAAAACCGTCCAGGGCATCCGTGCGCGGATAGGGGCGCGTGCTGCTGCGAATGTATTTGGGCTTGTCCGCCAGCGCCCACTCCGCGCCGTCCGGGTTGACGCGGGGGACGACGTAAAAGGTGCGGCTGTCCAGAGCATAGGTGATTTTCTCGTCTGTACCATATTCTGTCAGCAACTTATGTATCAGGTACAGGGCGGCTGATGAGGGGGCCACTTCCGTGGCGTGAATGTTGGCGTCTACCCAATAGGCGGGTTTGTCGGTGTCCGCGCCTGTGTCGAAGTTGGTGATCGCCAATAACCAGATGTCCCGCCCTTCGTAGCTCTGCCCCAGGCTTTCCAGATGGCAAAGCCGCGGATACTGGGCTGCCCATTCCTGTAAGAAGCGGGTGATGGCATCGTAACGATAATAGGTGTCGAAGCGAATGTCGGTCAAGATGTGCCTCCGGGTTGAGAAGTGCGGTCATGGGTAAGTGGGTGAGTTGGTTATGCCGGCACAACCAAACCAGCTCACCAGCCGCAAACGTGAATGCCAGTGAAGACCCTGTCATCAGCCAGTATCATTATAGCCGTGAAAGCACAATCACGAAACGGGGGCGTGGCGGGATTGTGGCCCCTGCGCAATTCTGTTATGATGTGGGCGCTTCCTGCCGGGCCAAACTTTATCTCATAAGGAAAATGCAATGAAAATCATCTCCAATCGTTTTAGTATTGTCCTATATTGTGTCCTGTTCAACCTGCTATTTGAGTATTCGGCGAGGGGATTGGCCTATACCGTCAGCCGCCCACTTTTTTATCTCTTCATGGCCGGCATTTATACCAGCTACTACGCCATCCTCGAAGACCTGATCGTCCGTTTCAAACTCACCAACCTGCAAATCGCTCTGTTCTCCCTTTTCTGGAGTTTCTACCCCACCACCTTCATCACCAACAACCTGATCAACGCGCAAACGTATGGTGGGCGCACCCTGCTGGGCATCAACCTGGGCGCATTCCTCTTCATCCTCTTCTTTGCCTGGCCTTTCCTGCAAGGCATTTTCACCTTCTACCTGGCCAATCGCCTCGTGCCGCGGGATTGGGACCACCCGCGTATGGGCGTTATCGGCTATGCCCTGGCCATCGGCTACCTGCTCATCATCCCCCAAATCAGCAATCGCGCCGCGGGAGCCGCCGGCGTGCGCCCTATCACCTACATCGCCGTCCTGTTGCTGATGGCGGGTATCCTGGCCTGGTTCATCCTCAGCGTGCGCCGGGATCGAAAGCGCCCCGCGCCCGCATTCGAGGCGTTGCCTTTTATGGACTTCCTGGTGATCGCCTCCGTCGTCGTTCTGTTTGCCCTGGGCACTTTCTTTTATCAAGGGCGGGCCGTCGTCAC
The DNA here is from genome assembly GCA_020634515.1 of Ardenticatenales bacterium. Taxonomy (NCBI): domain Bacteria; kingdom Bacillati; phylum Chloroflexota; class Ardenticatenia; order Ardenticatenales; species Ardenticatenales bacterium. The sequence goes on from JACKBL010000009.1 coordinate 98,804, forward strand.
CACGCAGCCCTTGAGCCAGCGCGCCGTCGTCATCCAGCATGGCTGGCTGGCGCTCTCCGCCGTCGCCTTTCTCATTTATCGCCTGTTCATTCGGCGACGTGATGTGGTTGTATAGGCTTGCGCGCCAGCATGCAAACCTTTCCGGAAGCTCGATTTCAGGCCCAAAACGTCTCATCATTCAAGGTATTTGGATAACTTCTCGATATTTCGGGGGAACCGCGGCCTGAGCTTGTCGAAGGCCGTTGGTTTCGACAGGCTCAACCAACTTCGCCCCCTTTATTGAGAAGATACATATTTGGCGTCAAAACAGCTTCCAGGAAAAGGCTCAGCGCCTTTTTGACAGCGGAGCGAACAATATGCTAGAATTCTGGCGCTGGCTGTGATGACTGACCCGTTGCCTGAGTCTGTCACGGGCACCGCGGGGCTGACACGGGCTTCGACAAGCTCAACCCCCGAGGGAGTTAGCAGTTATCGCTGATTGTGCCATTGGTTGTGCCGCCCCATTCGTCTAGCGGCCCAGGACGCAGCCCTCTCAAGGCTGAAACAGGGGTTCGATTCCCCTATGGGGCACACCTCGCTAATATCATATAGCGGCTCCCGGACACCCACCTGATCGTGTTGTTGATTGGGTGGGCTTTCTTGTTTTTGCCGCCTGATGTTGTGTCCATAATGCATCCCCAATTGATTTGTAAAGGAAACGCTCTCCATGGATGAAAAATGGCCGATTCTTGGCAGTGAGATAGCCTTGCAACACCCATTTGTTACCGTAGACCTGGAAACGGTGCTGTTACCGGATGGACGCATCATTCCTGATTGGCCGCGTGTGCATGCGCGTGATTATGTCAATGCCGTGGTGCTAAATGATCGAGAGGAGGCATTGGTGATCACGGGCTATAAGCACGGCCTGGGGCGGTCAAGTTGGCAGGTGTTGGGGGGATATTTGGAGCCTGGGGAAGCGCCAATGCCGGCAGCGCAGCGAGAACTGCTTGAAGAAACCGGGTACTACAGCGACGAATGGGAGCATCTGGGCAGCTTCGTCGTGGACGCCAATCGTTACGTGGGCACAGGCCACTTCTACCTGGCCCGCGCTGCTCGCCAGGTCGCCCTTCCCGACAACGACGACTTGGAGCAGTACGCCATCCATTGGGTCTCGCTGCCAGAGTTGCGTCGCGCTTTGCATGACGGGCGAATCGCCATTCTCAGCTACGCCGTGAACGTGGCTCTGGGGCTGCTGCGTCTGGGCGTTTAGGTGTGGGGTGTCCGAAACTTTCGTTGACGGGCCAGATTGCAGAAATCTGCGTAACTGCTGAGGGCGCATCCGTTAATAACGGTTTCGCTCGGGAATTGACGGATGCGCTGGAAGGGTTCTTATGTTATGTATTGGAAAGTCCAAAGTCAATTTCGAGCGAACCCACAGGAACGGAAATCAAATAAGACAACGAAGTTGTTTCCTTACCGTTCCTTCAAACTGATGATGCCATTCTGTACTTTATTTCATCGTCAGTCCTGAGCCAGATTGGACCCATTTTCTCTGGTGAAAATGGTTATTGAGCGCGTGAAATTGGTCCAATCTCCAGAGAACGTTAATAATTACAAATCCGCCAGACTTTCCTGATTTCTCATTGGTATAAACGAATACTCCGCGCACCATTTAAGTGCGGCGCTGTTGCTTGTTCGTCGTCACTGTGCTACTATGTTCTTCGTTCATTCCTATTACTCAGGTACCACTTCGCCATCATTATTTTGACTTGTTGGCCATCTTGCATTTCATCCCCATCCCCCTAAGTGATCTGGCGCATGTAGCTGCTTCGGCAGGCGGCGAATTTTCGGCTGTCGCCCGCGGCGAAATGCGCGGCCCCGCCAAATGTTGACAGAAGGATGGAAGCGTGGTTTCCGCGTTCTTTCTCCGTGTGAAGAATATGCCATCATTCAGTATTGATTTCATTGCTCGCATTATCGGCGCTATCCTGGCGGCCTTCGGTGTCGGCTTATTGGGCCAGCAGATGGCCCGGCTATTCGGCGCGCCTGAAGATGTCTACGGTGTCGTTTTTGGCCTGATTGGCATTTTGATCGGCCTCATCCTTACCCCTGCTTTCACCACGCGCCCGGTGCGCCGCATTCGTCAATGGCTCATCAACATGCCACCGGAACGACTGGCGGCCATCATCGTCGGCGTCTTCCTGGGATTGGCCGCCGCCGCGCTGCTAACGGCCCCGCTTAAGTCTCTGCCGGTGCCCTTCAATCAATTGTCCCCATTGGCGGCGGCCATCTTCTTTTGTTATCTGGCCATTATCGTCATGATCACGCGACAACATGATCTATGGGCATTCATTCGTGATCTGCGCCCCCTGATGAGTGTGCGCGATGGCGAAGAACATCGGGAAGAAGAAGATGGGCACGTTATCCTGTTGGACACCAGTGTGATCATTGACGGACGGATCACGGACATCAGTAAGACAGGCTTCATCCGCGATGTTTTGCTCGTTCCCGGGTATGTCCTGCAAGAGCTACAGAACATTGCTGACAGCCCTGACCCCATCCGCCGCAATCGCGGGCGGCGTGGTCTGGAACTGCTGAATATCTTGCAAAAGGAGTCGCCCATTCCCGTGCGCGTCACGGATATGGACGTGAGCGAGGTGCGCGAGGTGGACAGCAAGCTAGTGGCCCTGGCGCGCCACCTGCACTGCCCGATCATGACGAACGATTACAACCTGAACCGGGTCGCCGAATTGCAGGGCGTGACCGTGTTAAACATCAATGATCTGGCGAACGCCATCAAGACGATCTATCTGCCGGGGGAGGAGCTGGCCGTGAAGATTATCCAGGAAGGGCGGGAGATCGGCCAGGGGGTAGGGTATATGGACGACGGCACGATGGTCGTTGTCGAAGATGGGCAAACGCGGCTGAACCAGTTGGTGGATGTGGTAGTCACGAAGACGCTGCAAACGTCGGCGGGGCGCATGATTTTCGCGCGTCCCTGTTGACGCGACGCAATTGGCGACGGGCACACATTGCGCGTTTTGCATTTCACTGAGGAGTGAAGAACAAGCGATGCCATCGTTGGAAACGTCCTGAGTACGCCACCTTGTTGTCTGATCGCGTGCTGCCGGAACGTGATTGGTTTTCCATTGTCTCGTCTTAAATCTGGTACAATAACGCGCAGCAGAACCGGGTCGGCGGCGGCGAATGGTCCCACTTGCGCCGCCGCCGCGGTGAATGTTCCGCTTAGTGAGCGTCCAGTATGGAGTTCTCCCCCAGATTGGTTCGTCCTTGGAGAATGAACCAATCTGAAAATGGGGAGTTGTTTTTAGATGGTCACTTAGACGGGGACGCAACGATAAACGATTGGTTTTCCATTTGCGGAGAAGTCACGCTATGTCCTTACAGATTTACAATGTTCTGACGCGCAAAAAAGAGGAGTTTGTTCCTTTGTATGCCGGCAGAGTCAACATGTACGTGTGCGGTCCAACTGTGTACGATTACTCACACATTGGTCACGCCAAAACCTATGTCAACTTTGACGTAGTCAACCGCTACCTGCGCTTCCGCGGCTACGACGTGTTGTACGTGCAAAACGTGACGGATGTGGGGCATCTGCTGGACACGGGCGAAGACCGCATCCTCAAGAAGGCGCGGCAGGACTCGGTGGAGCCGATGCAATTGGTGGAAAAATACACCAAAATTTACTTCGACAACATGGATGCTCTGGGCGTATGGCGGCCCGACATCAGCCCACGCGCCAGCGGCCATGTACCCGAGCAGATCGAAATGGTGCAAAAGTTGATCGAGCGCGGTTATGCTTATGAGACTAATGGATCCGTCTATTTCGACGTATCCAAATCGACGGAATATGGCAAGTTGAGCGGGCGCGTGGTGGAGGAGTTGGAAGAGGGGGCGCGGGTGGTCGTGCTGGAGGAAAAGCGTCATCCGGCCGATTTTGCCTTGTGGAAGCGGGCCGAACCGGATCATCTCTTGCGCTGGAACAGCCCGTGGGGAGAAGGGTTTCCCGGTTGGCACATTGAGTGCTCGGCCATGTCCAGAAAATACTTGGGCGTCACCTTCGACATCCACGGTGGTGGCATTGACAACATCTTCCCGCACAATGAGTGCGAGATTGCCCAAAGCGAAGCGGCAAACGAGGCTCCCTTTGCCCGTTACTGGATGCTGACCGGCTCGTTGACGCTGGAAGGCGTGAAGATGAGCAAGAGCCTGGGCAATACGCTGACGATTGGTGAAGCGCTGCAACGCTGGCGGCCCGAGGCGATCCGTACGTTTGTGCTTTCCGCGCACTATGGCAGTCCTATTGACTTTTCAAACGAAGCGGTTGAGGCGGCGCATAAGGGGTGGCAGCGTCTGTGGGGGGCGGTTTCGCTGCTGCGGCAGCAGATGCGGTCTGCGCCGGCGGGCGAAGCGGCGGCGGAGGTAGTGGCGTTGGCCGCGGAGACGCGGTCAGCGTTCATTGAGAAGATGGACGATGACTTTAATGCCCCCGCCGCATTGGCCGTCCTACAAGAGTTGACGCGGCAGGTGAACATTCTGTTGAACGCAACCACGCCGCAAAACCACGCCTCCCTCATCCTCCTCGACAAGCTCTACCGCGAACTTGGCGGACAGGTCCTGGGCATCATCCCCGACCAGGCGGAGGCCGCCAGCGCCAGCGCCGAACGGGAAGCGGGCCTGATCGAATTGCTGCTGCGGTTGCGCACCGAAGCGCGCGCGCGCCGTGATTGGACCACCTCTGACCAGATACGCGACTCTTTGAAGGCGTTGGGCGTGATCGTCGAAGACCGCCCGGATGGTTCCACCTGGAAACTGGCGTGAGCCACCAGGCGAACACCCTTGGTGAGCGTCCAGAATCTATTTCCCCCCGAGATTGGTTCATTCTTGGAGAATGAACCAATCTGAAAAGGGGCGTTGTTTTTAGACGGTAACTTACGAGAACGTCCAGATCGGAGCAGTTTCTCATACGGCTCCAGTTTGGCGACTGATTCCTCACTATGCCTGAATATCTTTTCCGTCGCAATGCCGTACTGGAAGCCCTGCGCGGCGAGCGGCGGCCACTACGCCGGTTGTGGTTGAAAAAGGGACAGGCCAAAGCGCAGACGTCCGACCTGGAAGCGGCGGCGCGTCGCCGTGGTCTCCCCATCGAATACAGCGACAGACAACAGCTCACGCGCCTGGCGGGTGATAGTAGCCATCAGGGAGCGGTGTTGGAAGCTGACGCCTTCCCTTATGCCAGCCTGGAAGAAATGCTCGACCTGGCTGCGCGGCGGCGCGAACGTCCCTTTTTGCTCATTCTGGACCTGGTGCAAGGGCCGCAGAACATCGGGATGTTGCTGCGCACGGCGGAAGCGTGTGGTGTCCACGGCGTGATCATACAGGAGCGGCGCGCCCCGGACATCACGCCGCATGTGGTGGCCTTTGCCGCGGGCGCGACGGAGCATTTGCTCATTGCCCGCGAAACCAATCTGGCGCAGACGATTCAGTGGCTACAGCAGCGGAACGTGTGGGTGGTGGGGTTGGATATGGGGGAGGATGCGCAACAACTGGGGCAGCTTGATCTGGATATGTCGCTGGCGTTGGTGGTGGGGCACGAAGGAGAGGGGTTGCGCCGCCTGGTGCGGGAGAAGTGCGACTTGATCCTGCGCCTGCCCATGCGCGGCCAGGTGGAATCCCTCAACGCCGCCGTTTCCGGGTCTATCGCCCTCTATGCTGCCTGGCAAGCGCGCGGGTTCCAATAGCGTTTCCGTTTTGATGATTTGCCCGAGTATGTCAACCACATTGTGGCTATTGTTTTGTTCAGCTTTGATGTGAATGAGTACGGAGAGCTTGTCAGTAACCGTCCGTCAAAAGGGTGAAGTTATTTTCGGACGGTTACTGAGGGCGCATCCGTTAATAAAGGCTTCGCTCGGGAATTGACGGATGCGCTGGAAGGGTTCTTATGTATTGGAAAGTCCAAAGTTAATTCCGAGCGAACCCTTCGTGCGGTTGCCAGAGGGAGACGGTGAGGATGTGGAAGGTTTGTGGCTCCATGTCGAGGGGTTGGATTTGCGCGAGTCGGTAGCCGCCGCGGGTGAGATGCCTGGCGTCGCGGGCGAGGGTGGCGACGTCATCACTGACGTAGATGAGGCGGTTGGGGTTGAGTTGGATGAGGGGTTGGAGGACGGATGCCGGCATTCCCCCTCCCCCCGGATCCACCACTACCACATCTGGCCGCACCGTCAACAGGGGCAGAACCGCTTCCGCCGCCCCCTCATACACCGACACGTTATCCACATCCTCCAGATTCACCGCCATATCCGCCACCGCATCCACGTTGGCTTCAATCGCCGTTACCTCGTCCGCCGCCGCCGCCAGAAATGCCGTCAACGTTCCCACGCCGCTGTACAACTCCAGCACCTGCTCCCCCCCGCGTAAGTCTGCGAATGCCAGCACCGTTTGCACCAGCTTTTCCGTCATGGGCGGGCTGGAGTAAAAGAACGCCCCGGCGCTAACGCGAAAATCGCGTCCGCCAACTGCCTGCACCACGTAATTGTCCCCAATGAGGTTAGCCGCCGTGCCATCTGGCAGCACCAGCGCCACGGACACCGGGAAATCCACGCCAATTTCCGGCGGCTCCACGTCCTCTACCTCCAACGCCGCCAGCAGCGCCCCGTCGTCTCCCATCCGCAACGTCACACGGCGCAGATCGGGTAGCGCCATGTCTACGTCTTGCAATAGTTGGCGCAGCGGGGGGCGCGGCAGCAGGCAGTCATCCACGGGAATGACGTGCCGCTCGCTGGCCGCCCACAGTCCCATGCCGCCCGTGGTGGTCGGGCTGAGGGTCAGGTCGCTGGCGTAGCCGTATGGCTCCGGGTTGGGGATGATGGGGAGGAGGGGGAGGGACGTTATGCCGGCAATTCGCCCCAACTGATCGCGCACCACCTCCTCCTTCAGCGCCAATTGCCGCGGATAGGCAATGTGCTGAAAATGGCAGCCGCTGCAAACGCCAAAATAGGGACACGGCGGCGAAACGCGGTCTGCTGAGGGACGCAGCACCTTCTGTAGCCGCGCCTGGGCATACCGCTCCTTAACCATCACCAGTTCCACTTCCACTTCCTCGCCAGGAAGGGCATATGGCACGAAGATGACGCGGCTGCCACGACTTTGGCCGCCCATTTCCCGCCCCAGCGCCGCGCCGCCGTGGGCCATTCCGGTCAAGGTGAGGGTGATCGTATCAGACATAGACTTTATCTCATGGGGCCTATTCGCCGGCTCGCTCTCTTCCGCCAACTGTTACAACTTCCCGATAGCGATCAGTTGGGTGAAGGAGGCAATGAACCAGTGAATGAGAAAGGGGTAGAGAAAGGATTCTGATTGCCAGGCGACGAACCCGAAGGCGATGCCGCCAAAAATGGTTGTCAGGGTTTCGATTTCTGGTTTGCCCAGGTGCATGAAGGCGAAGGGGACGGCCTGCAGCAGGATGGCAGGGCCGGGGCCGAAGTAGCGCGCCAGGGCAAACAGCATGAGGCCGCGCCAGATGAATTCCCAGCCGAAGAGGTCTATGCCGGTGAGATAAACCAGCCGCCAGGGATTGTCGGGTGCTTTGGCCTGGTAGTAGGTTTGCATGCCGGCATTTCGCGCCACAAACCACAGAATCACCCCCATCCCCACGCAGCCCACCACCGTGTAAAACAAACCCTTGCGCCAATCCCCCAGTTGAAAACCATACACCCGTGGCGGTTCCCGCAGCAGCAGCACCACCACCAAAAACGAGAGGACAAAGTACAGCAGGAACCGGTCATACGCCTTCGTGCCCGTTATGCGGTGATTGTAATAGTCCACCATCGGCACGATCGTGCTAAAAATGATCAAGAAAGTCAACCGCAAATCGAACGCAACGCCGCCAATGGTCACAACACGCCTCATAGTTACTCGCCTTCAGGGGACGGGCGCAATACCGACCGGCCCGGCCAACCTTCCTGGAATCTCTGTTTGCGGCCAGGCTCGTGTCATGGCCGCTTCCAGGAAGATGAACAGCCATGATTATAGCGGGTGCGCGGGTGATAAAACAAAAGATGCCCGACCTCGGGCCGGGCATCCTGAAAGAAACCTGCTGTAAAAAGAACTCAAAAAGCCAATTCGACCATGTTTTCCAGCACGCGCTCCATGGCCATTGTATGGCTGCAATGGCCGCGCGAGGCAAAGAATTCGCAATCACAATGCCAGTTGCCGCTGTTGTATTCAACATAGTGCGAACTGTTGTCACCGTTAATTCGCACCCGGAAAGATTCAAAGTCAATGCGCTGCTCCCGTTCCTCAGCATACATTTTCGCTTTTTCGATCTTTCCAATCATGGCGTAATCCATATCTTAGCCTCCTCTGCATAAGAATGGGTCAGGAGTCATTAGACTGCTCCTACGTTAGAAAACAAAAACGCACGCGGCCAGGGCGTGCGTTCGCATATTCCATCATGCTGGGGATGTCGTTTTTCCCACTCATGGACGCTAGTATACCTGTAACAGCCGCAAAGTCAACGCGCGCAGCACGTCCATCACGAAACATTCACCAAGCGTAACGGCTAAGCCAGATTGGCCCCGTTTTCTCCGGTGAAAATGGCCATTGAGCGCGTAATAATGGTCCAATCTCCAGAGAGCGTTACGGCGAGTCGGATGGAGCAGCTTGCAGGCGAATGCGGGAGAGCGGCAGGTGGTCGTCAATCCAATGTCCATCGGGAGCCAGGATATTCTGGCGGCGGCCGTCGGCGTCTAGCAGGGCCAGGTCGGGTTGGTAGACGCCCGCGTGCATGTCGGCGTCTAGGGGCAGCGTGATGTCCACTTGATACGGCCGGTTTGGTTGCCAAAATGCCGGCATCTGTCCACTCCCACGAGACACACCCCCTTCATCCAACAACTGCACCTGGATCACACTGCCCGGCTGCGCGTCCGGCAATGGTTGCCAGTAGAGGGTGACGATGAGGCTGCCGGCAGCGGGCAAAAGGCGCGCACTCAGGTCGTAACCAACCAGGCGGGCCTGATTGTTGAAATTTTGCGCCTGACCGTTAGGCATTGTGCCGGCATGTGGCACAATGTCCACCGTCCCCAACGACAACGCATCCCCTAATCCGCGTCCCTCCCCGTCCGTGATGCCCAGGCGATACCCTTCCGGCGCGTAAAGGCCGATCCGCACAGTCGCCCGCGCGGGGGCGTAGGCCGTCTCCGGCAGGTAGAGGCGTACGTGGTCCACAAAGCGGTCGCCGGGTCGCCACTGGCCGGTGGGGAAGTTGCCCAGGCCAGGATGCGTGTCCCGCTGCGTCACCAGGGTGTCGTTGGCCTCCTCAAGCAGGTGGACAAACAAAAGAAAATTGCCCGGAGGCTGCCCCGTGACCTCCCAGTAGAGGGTGACGTCCAGCGCCGCGCCCGGTTCCAGAGCGGTGGCGCTAAGGTCGTAGCCGCGCAGGCGGGCGAAGTAGTCGAATTGGGCGGAGAGGGGGTGCGGCAAAACGGCGTCGGGGGCAAAAGTGGGGGGGCGGGCGTAGGCGGGGATGAGGTAGCCGACGAGGGCAACGAGGGAGAGGAGTAGCATGCCCAGGTTGGCGGTGAGGGCCAGGGGGGTGTCTATGCGCGTGTCCCATCGTGGCGCGGCCAGGGAGAGGAGGGTGTGCAGACCGTAGAAGATGAGGAGGGAAAGTGCCGGCATTCCCGGAAAGAAAAACCGCCCCATCGCCCCCGCCGGACTCACCAGCATATAGTTGAACAGCACCAGGAAAAACAGCACCACATCCAGTCCCAACAACCCAACCCAGACCGCATCTTGCCCCTTGCGCCGTACCGCCCCCCATGCCGCACCCGCCAGACCAAGCCCAACCAGCCAGCGCAGGCTCGTGTACACCACTTCCGGGAGCGGAATCTGCCCAAAACCAAACCGCCCCCACAGCGAAGACCAGGCATTGGGCAGCTCCAGCACCGCCAGGGCAAAGCTCTGCCGCGGGTCGCGCACCCCCCACAGTTCCGTCAACTCGCGGAACCCGGTCGGGTCGCCATAAAGAAGCTGGTTGCGCAGGAACCACCAGCCCGCCAGCAACTGCGTCACTCCCAGGGAGATGACGGCCACCTGCCACCACAGCCGCCACTGCCGCCGTCGCCACGCGACCCAGGTCACGGTCAGGCCAATGAGCAGTCCTGCCGCCGCCAGGCTGAACTTGCTCATCAGCGCCAGCCCATAGGCCGCGCCCAACCAGACGCCCCAGCGCCGGCTGAGACCGCGCGGGTCGTGCAGCAGGCGAACACAGGCCAGCAGTACCAATCCTCCGCTGAAGGCGGCAATCACGTCGTTGTTGATAGCGCCCGCCATGTACAGGAACATGGGATTGAAAGCGACAAAGGCGGCGCCGCCCAGGGCCATGCCCGGTCTGCGCGGCCAGATGGTTTGCCCAATCGCCCACGTCACCCAAACCGTCCCCGCGCCGATGAGGACGTTGAGGAAGCGGATGAGGTGCGCGGCCAGGGCGTCGCCATGCCAGGGGAATGCCTCATCCGCGCCATGTAGATACTGTGTCTTGTTGTCTACGCCGACTTCCCAATAGCGATAGGCGTAAAATGGATTCTGCGGCGGCGTGTCGCATAAGTCGTGGTCCGCCTGTACCCAACCCGTGACCAAGGCGCCCAACACGTAAAAGAGGGGCGGATGATGGCTCTGGGAGCGGCACGGCTCCTGTCCCTGGATGGGCAGGGCGCCATGGATGACGAGGGTGCGCACGAAGCGGTAATGACGCAGCTCGTCCGTGGCTTCGTGCAGGGGGTTGGCGATGCTGTAGGCTGCGCCGAGGAGGATAAAGGCCAGCAGGAGGAGGGAGAGGGCTTTGTTTTGTCGCCGCCAGGACATGGGGAGAATAGTCAATGGGTGGTGACTACGAACGCTCTCTGGAGATTGGACCAATTTCAAGAGAAAATTGGTCCAATCTGGCGGAGCAGTTGCTGCGAAGGTTCGTTTTCACGGTTGTTTGTTGTTCGCTCACTTTTGTTTGAAGGCGTTTTTGACCAGGGATTCGTCGAAGAAGTCGCCCGTTTTGCCGGTGGCGGCGAACTGGTAGACGGCGGCGGTGTAGATGCCGCTGAGGGTGGATTGGGCCAGGGCGACGAGGACGAAGGCGAAGATGACGAGGAGGACGACGCTGATGATCAGGGGGGTGGTCTGGGTGGGGATGGCGAGCATGACGGCGAGGATGCCGAGAATGATGAGGGCGATGTAGATGAACATGAAGATTAGGCCGACGCCGAAATTGCCGGCAATTTGCTCACCCCATGTCCGTTTTAACAAAGCCGTGCTGCGCGTAATCGCCTCCCACGGCCCCACATTTTCTACCACCAGCACCGGCACGGCCAGGAAGATGGCCAGGTTCCAGGCCATGCCCACCAGCGAGGCCACGAAACGCCCCAGGCCATCCCGCTGCGATAGGGCGCGCAAAATGATGCCCACCGTGGCCGAGAAGACGGCAAAGCCCATGATCTGGCTGAAATGGTCCAACGCCACGCGCACGCCATCTCCTACGGTGGGGTCGCCCCCTTCCAGCCGGATCATGGCCGCGCCCACCAGGGCAGCATTGGCGAAGATGATGACCGTGTATTGCACCACGTAGTAGAGAAAAAGCACGACGTAGAAGAGAATGCCGTTGCTGCCGCCGGAGAACAGGCTGTCAAACAGACCGGCGAAGAACATGGGCAGGGCGAATGTCGCCGTCACGAGCAAGACGCCGATAGCGGAAATCAGCGGGAAGATAATCAGCTCCTTGTCGGCGCGCAGCACGGCGGCGCTGGCCTTGACGAGACGCCAACTGTTGGACAGGCTCTGAAACATACGGTTTTCTCCAGTGGTGGGGGCGGCGAGCCGGTATGACGCGGCGCGCCGCCATTGCGCATAATGCTTCCACTGTACCGCATTATTCCCAGCTTTTCCACAAAATGACAGCCGCTGCGACGCACATACAAACGGCATCCGCGCGGGCAACCCGCCAGGCTCGTGCGTCTCACTGCATGGCGGTTACAAATCATTGTCCATGTAGCGCGTCCACAGTTCGTGCGTCATTGAAATGGGGTCGGGTGGCGCGCCGTCTGCCCCCATGACATGATAACGGGCGAAGTATTGGCAGAGGCGCGTCACGTCGCGCTCCAGCAGCGCCTGTGCATTGGCGTTGTACCAGGGATTGACCGCCTGTGGAAAGTCGATGATCTTGGCTTTCCCATCCCAGTAGAGAATGTTGTAGGCGGAGAAGTCGCCGTGGATGATGTCGTGGCTCAGCATCAGCACCACATCCTGCCACAATTGGTCAAACAGCGGCTGCGCCTGGTCGTCTTCCAGGCGGATGTAGTGCAGTGGCGGCGCGGCGGTGCGCCCATCTCCCATGTATTCCATGAGGATGGCGTGGCCTTTGTGCCCGATGGGTTCGGGAAGGTGCAGGCCCGCTTCGTATAGCCCGCGCATCATCTGGTACTCGTGACTAATCCAGGTGCCGAGGAGGAAGTCCTTGCCAAAGCCAGATCGGTTTTTTACGGCGCGCCATGTGCGTCCGTCGAGCAAGTTGGTGGCGCGCTGACCTTCTTCGCGGCTGCTGAAGCGGCCTTCGCGGTAGGGAGCGTCATTTTTCAGGCTGCGGAAGATGGCCGGGCGATAGATTTTGGCGGCGACGTAGGGCACGCCCAGCGTTTCGTGGGCGGCGCAGACGTAGACGGAGGCCTCTTTGCCGCTCTTGACATCGTAGAGTACGTCGGTGATGTACTCTTCTTCGTAGAAGCCTTGTAGATGTTGAATGACCCACATGCGTTCCTGGTTGTCTTCTTTTTTGTCGCGCATGTAGGTGGGATCGAAGGCGAAGGGGTCGAGTTCGCGTTCTGGCAGGGCGCTTTCGGGTGCTTCGGTGAGGGGTGTTTTGGCGGCTTTGGGTTTGCTGTTTGGCCGCTGTCGTCGTGTGGCGCGCTTCTGGCGCAGGAAGTGGTCTTCGTACCCTTCGTATTCGTCAATGTAGTCGTATTTATCCATTGCGGATGGTTCCTCATTCTGGTTGGCAGGGGCCAACGATAGGTTGTTTTTGTGTTTGGGGTGGGTGGTGAGTGAGGAATGCCGGCATCATACCGCTGCCGCGCTGGACGGGGGCACAAAAAAAGCCACGGCACATGATGTACCGTGGCCAGGGTCGCTTTTCAGAAGGGGGGGGGAAGAAAAAGCGTCAGGCGGTGGTGGGTACACGCATGCCGGCATTCCACAATTCAAGAGCATTTCTCACTTGTGCTGACATACATGCACCTCCTTACATTGCGTCAAAATATCCGATAACGCCACCAGTGTAGCCGCAAGCCGGGCGAAAGTCAATACCTATTCCAGTACGAAGATGTTCTTCTCCGCGCACATGTCTTTCAGGATTTGGGGCCAGACGGTGACGCTGACTTCGCCCAGGTGGGCTTTGCGCAGCAGGAGCATGAGCGTGCGCGCCTGGCCGATGCCGCCGCCGATGCTGAGGGGGATTTCGCCGTTGATGATGGCCTGGTGGTAGGGCATGCCCAGGAAGTGAAGCTGGTTGGTGATTTCCAACTGGCGCACCAGCGAGCGGGAATTGACGCGAACGCCCATGGAGGAGAGTTCGTGGCGACGCTGCGTTACGGGGTTCCAGACGAGGATGTCGCCGTTGAGACCGTGCATGGGGCGTCCATCGGCGGAAACGGTTTTCGTGACCCAATCGTCGTAGTCGGCGGCGCGCATTTCGTGGGGGTAGCCATCTTTGAGTGTCCAACCAATGCCATAGATGAAGACGGCGGGATATTCTTGCAGGATCATGGTTTCCCGCTGCTTGCGCGGCAGGTCGGGATACATTTCCAGAATGTCTTCGGCGTGGATGAAGGTGAGTTCGTCGGGGAGGTTGGGGTATTTGTCGGTTTTGAGTTGGGGGAACTGTTCGTGCAGGAAGATTTCCGCCCCTTTGATCACGCGCCAGATGCGCTGGACGACATCGGTGAGGTAATCCAGGCTGCGCTCGTCTTCGGTGATGGCTTGTTCCCAGTCCCATTGGTCCACGTAGGCGCTGTGGTCGTGGTCCAGGAAATAATCTTTGCGCACGGCGCGCATGTCGGTGCAGAGGCCTTCGCCGGGCTGCATGTCGAATTGGCGCAAGGCCATGCGCTTCCATTTGGTGGCGGCCTGGACGACTTCGGCGTCAATGGGGTGTTGGTCGTAATCGTTGGAGATGTGGAACTGCACGGGGGTGCGGGAGCCGTCGCGGTCGAGGTAGTCGTTGACGCCGCTTTCGGAATCAACGATGAGGGGGACCGTGACCATTATGAGGTTAAGCTGCCGGCATAAATGCTCCTCAATGTAGTTCTTGGCCGCGAAAATGGCGCGCTGTGTCTCTTTGGGCGTGAGCAAAGAACGATAATTCTGGGGCAGGATGTGTTCCAGTTCGGCATAATTGCCAATGCCCGGACCGGCCAGGTCAGCCCGTTTATCCAGATCAGGTATCATGGGAAGCTCCTTGGGGCGAAGTAGCAGTCGCCATCGGTGGATGGTGACCGGTTGATGGACGCCTGCCGCGTCGCGGTTGAGGGGGTGCGGACGACGGCAGGCGTGTGATGGTTTGGCTTTTTGCCGGCATGGAGGGCTGCGACAATGCCGGCAAACATACCCCAAGCGTAAGCCAGGCAGCCAGACGTGTCAGGTGTCACACGTCATCGGCTGCCCGGAAAAATGTCATATCAGGCTATGAGGCCTACGGCCCGACGCCGGCGGAAATTCCCGTGAGAAAATACTCCTCCGTGCGCTGGTCTGCCAGTTTCGCCGCATCCGCCACGGAAATGTCTCCGTAGAAAGCGCGCTCAATCTCTTCGTCCGCCGTGCCTTCAATTTCCGCCCAGGTGCTGATCACGGGCACGCGCCGCAGGATCGCGGCCTGGTCCAGGAAGACATAGCCGCGGCTGGGGGACTGGCCCGGATTGAGGAAATCATCCGATTCCGCCACGGAGATGAGCGACGGAACGGTGCGCCCCGTGCGGGCAATGATCGCCTGCCCGGCGACGGAGTTGGCGAATTCGATGAAGGTCCAGGCGGCGTCTTTGTTTTTCGCGGCGCTGGAGAGGCAGTAGCCGTCGCTGTGCAGCATACTGGCAGCAACCTTGCCGGTGGGCATGGGGGCCACGTCCCAGGAGAAGGATTCGATCTCGCGGAAGGTGGGCGTGGCGCGGCGGCTGTTGAGGAAGAGTCCGATTGTGCCGGCAACGAAGCGACTTTCACTATCCATTGAGGCCTCTTCCTCGCGGTCCGGAGTCACGCCATGCACCTGGCGCAGGTCCACGAACCATTGCAGCGCCTCTTGCGAGGGGAAGCGGGTCAACGTGAGGCGGGTGGGGTTGTCGGTATCGTCCACGATGACGCCCCCGTTTTCCCAGACGAACGCCGACAGGCGATAGAGCGAAGGCTCCACGCCCAGGCCGTACTGGTCAACGACGCCATCGCCGTCCGTGTCCTGTGTCAGGGCCACCGCCGTTTTCAGGAAATCGTCCCAGGTCCAATCGTCGGCGGGGTAGGCCAGGCCGGCGGCGTCGAACATGTCCTCGTTATAATACACCACCAGGTTAGAGATATTTTGCGGCAGGCACATGAGCGTGCCGTTCCAGGTGAAGGCTTCCATGGGCACGGGGTAGAATTGGTCCGCGGCGATGATGTCGCTCTTGTCCAGGTAGGGGCCGAGTGGCTCCAACTGCCCGGCGGCGGCGAAACCGGCGATACGGCGGTAGTTCATCAAGGTGATGTCGATGGGCGTGCCGGCAGCGAAGTCGGTCGCCAGGCGCGTGCGGTAATCTTTGTCGGAGGGGATGTGGGTGACTTCGACGTGGATTTCCGGGTGGGCTTCCTCGAAGGCGGCGACGAGTTCCAGGTAGGCGTCGCGTTCGGCGGGGTCGCCGGAGGTCATGAAGGTGATGGTGGTGGGGGTTTTGCTGGCGGAACAGGCGGTGAGGAGGAGGAAAATGCCGGCAAAAACCGCATAACGTAAACGAGAAAACATACTTACTCCTTTTGGGTAGCTGAGAAGACCAAAACCAATCAGCAGCCCTGCGCCTGCCGCCAGGGCTACTGAAAGAGAACAGATTGAGAACGGATTGCAGAGACTAGGTGGGGTGAAAACGAGATAGGAGAAAATGGGCGGATGGCGTTGGCGTACAGGGAACCGGGGCCGTTGGCACGGGAAGCTGCATTTGCAGGACGTTGTTCGTCTCGTCCACCTCCTCCACCAGTGCCGTGCTGTCCACTTCCACCTCGCTGGGGTCGGCATAACCGGGGACAAAGATAGTGATCGACTCGCCACTCCCCAAACCATCCTGGACCACTTGCTGTACGCCGTTCACCGTGACCACAAAGGGGCCGGCGGGAACCGCCCCCGCATTTTTCAAGGTTAATCGCACCCCCATGGTCGCGCCCGGCTCCATACAGGTCGCGTTCTCAAATGAATACGCCATCGACAAGGGGATCAGGTCCGGCAGCTCCGCTGCTTGCGGCGTACACACGACGGGGGGGGTGGGCACGGGCAGGCTCTCCTCCAGGCGGTTGTTTTCCTCGTCCGCCTCCTTCACCTCATCTTGCGCATCTACCACCGCCGTGTTCATCTGCGGATAAACCTCATAACCGCGAAAGAACAGGCTCATCTGCTTCCCCGCCGCCAACCCCTCCGTGGTCTGCGACACGCCGTTGACCGTCACCACGAAGGGCACGGCGTCCACATCTCCGGCGTTCTCCACCCCCACCCGCACACCCAACGCATCTCCCAGCCGCAGACAGCCAGGGTTTTCCAGTTCCACGCGCATTGTTGTGACGCGCAAATCGGGACGTGGCGGCGTCGGCGTCGCGTTCCCCTGCTCCCCTCTTGGCGCGCAGCCGATCAACATCAGGCCCACCCATAACCATGTGATGAAGATGTGAAGTCGTTTCATGTGTGATACCGTTGCCAACGTAACCCGGTTTTTCCGAAAAACCGGGTTGCTTTGTTATTCGTCCAGATGGCGGCGAAAATAGGGTTGCGCTAACAAGAAAAGGACAACGGGAATAGCGGTTGCGTACACGGCTGCCGCCATCAAAAGCGGCCAGTCGGAGCGATTGAGCTGCTGCAACAATTGTAGCGCAATCGGCAGCGTGAACCAACGTTCGCCGCTCAAATACAGCAGCGGGCTGAGAAAATCCCCCCAGTACACGACGAAACTGAGTAGCGCCACGCCAATGGCCGTCGGGCGAGCCATGGGCAAGGCCACGAAACGCCACATTTCCAGCGCGGACGCGCCATCCAGGCGGCCGGCATCGTAGATGGCCGTGGGAATGCGGCGGAAGGCGCGATAAAACATGAGGACGTAGAAGGGGCTGGTTCCCATCCAGGCGGGGGCGACGATGGCCCAAATGCTGTCTAGCAGGCCAAGCTGTTTGTAGATGAGGAAGCGGGTGGACCAGAGGGCAATGCCCGGAACCATCAACACCGCCAGCGAGACGACGACCCAGCGGCGCTGGTCGCGGCGGGGGAGTTGGGCAATGGCGAAACCGGCCCAGGAACCGGTGACGATGGTTAGGGGGACGGCTAAGGCGGCAATCACCAGGCTGTGTAGGGTGAAGCGGGCGAGGGGGACCATGCGCCACATGCGGATGAAGTTTTCCAACGTGGGATTGTCGGGCAGCAGGCGGAAGGTGCGCGACAGCGGCTGCCCCAGCGGCAGCAGGGAGGCGGATAGCATCCAGAATAGCGGCAGCAGGAAAACGAGGGCGACGAAAACGCGGACCAGGGTTAGCAGGCGGATGCGTAGGTGCGGAGATAGCTTCATCGTGGTGGGATAGTGGTCAAAGAACGAATGTCTCTTCGGTTGTGCCAATGTCCCACTGCCGGGCAATCAGGTAAAGGAAGAGAACAATTAGCCCGGTGAGGAGGTAAAGGACCCAGAGGGCGACGCTGGCGACGCCGAAGTTGTGCAGGTCGAAACCCTGTTCGTAGATGAACATGGGCAGGGTGTAGGTGGCGTAGTAGGGGCCGCCGCCGGTCGTGAAGGTGGTGGCGGCGAAGGCGTTCTCGAAGGTGAGGATGGCGTCGCGGAAGGCAAGCAGGAGGAGGATGGGGGAGAGGATGGGGAGAGTGATGTGGCGGAAGATGCGCCAGGCTCCGGCTCCATCTATACGGGCGGCGTCTTCGATTTCTGCCGGCATATCATGCAACGCCGCCAGACTCACCAAAAACCCCTCCCCAATTTGCCACAAACTGAGCAAAATCAACGCCGGCTTCGCCCACACCGGGTCCACAAACCAGGCGGGCGGATCCAGCCCCACCAGCCGCAGCAGCAAATTAACCGGACCAAACAGCGGATTCAGCAGCCACAGCCACGCCAGCGCATAGGCGGCCATGGGGATCGTCGTCGGCAGGTAGACCAGGACACGCAACCAGCCAAGATAACGCCCCCCGCGCCGCATCAGGTTTGCCAGCAGGAACGCGCCAAACACGCGCATGGGCACGGGGAGCAGGATAAGGGCCAGCGAATTTTGCAGGCTGAGGTTAAACAATTCATCCGTGTAGGCGAGAACAAAATTGAGTGTACCTACCCAGCGTGGCGGTGAAAGCGCATCATACTGAAAAAAGGCCAGGGTAAAAGACACCAGCGCGGGGACAATAACCAACACCACGATCCCCAACGCATAGGGCAGCAGCAGCAGTTGTAATTGGACGTTATAATTGCCCCGTTTGTGCCATAATTGGCGCAAAAAAGTCGTCATTGGAACCATTCTTGCCTGTGAAACGTTTTGCAGATGAAAGATTGTAACGATTAGGGCTGATTAGGACTGACGATCAAATAAAGTACGGAATGGTATCGTCAGTTTGAAGGAACGGTAAGGAAACAACTTCGTTGGCTTATTTATTTTCCGTCCCTTAGTGGCTGTCCGCAATCAAGTTAGCGGAAATGTGCGGACGGCGGCTATCATGGATAGCCGCTATTCATGATAGCTGGGCCGTAACCGTCCGTAAAAAGTGTGAAGTTGTTTTCGGGCGGTCACTTAGCCTCCGAGGTATATGTTCCCACAAAGCGGGGACGAGTTAGAAACTCGTCCTACAAAGGTGTTTTTGAAGGAGTTGTGTTCATGAAGAAATACGTATTGTCATTGAGCCTGATCCTGGTACTCTTGCTGTTGGCGAGTTGCACAGCCGGCGGCAGCGGTGAGCCTTCCGCCGGAGACGTGTTGGAGACGACGCGGATTGCGGAGCCGGCCACGAACATGGCTCCGGCACTGAAGGCGGTAACAACGGTTCCAACGGAGGAGAAGACGAACATGGATGATGACATTGCTGACGAGGCCAACGCGCTGCCTCAGAATGGAGACGCGGATGTTGTGCAGGGCGGCCCGGTGGAACCGGTCACGGTGGACCTGAGCCAGATTACGCCGCAGGCGAACACGGGGGGCGAATTGGAAGTGATGCCCGCGCCGCGTGTGCCGGATGAAATGGTAGCCATGGTTGCTAAAGTTAGCCAGGACCTGGCGCAGCGGCTGAACATTGACGTGGAAAAGGTGTCGCTGGTGGTCGTGGAAGCAGTTGAGTGGCGCGACAGCAGCCTCGGCTGCCCGGAACCAGACATGATGTACATGATGGTGATCACGCCGGGCTACCGCCTGGTGCTACAGGCGAACGCCCAGCTTTACGAGTACCACACCGGGCGCAATGACGTTTTTGTCTACTGCGCGGATATTCAGCCAGAAATCAAGTGACATGAAAAAAGGGCCTGCAAAGGCCCTTTTTCTTTTTGCAAGGGCGTATTCGTCTACTCGTCTGGCATCGATGGAAGAGCCTGCTTCATGTATTCGAGCCTTCTCGACAAATGCTAAGGAACGGAATTCAATAAGACAACAAGTTGTTTCTTTGCCGTTCCTTCAAACTGACGATGCTATTCCGTACTTTATTTCATCGCCAGTCCTAACAATACCGTGGGTGTTTGTCAGAATAGGGAGGGACCGATGGTGATGAGCAGGTAGACGAGAATGATGAAGACGAGGATGGCGGCGACGACGAGGACCGTGAGAAGTGTGGAAGAACTGCCGGCACGTTTGGTGGGCTGTTGCTTCGGCGAGGGCTTGGGGGATGGGACGGGCTGCGCCGCGGCGCGGGCCGCGGCGACGGCCTCTTCGCGTTCTTTTTCCCAGTCACTCGCGGGCATCTCTTGCAGCCAGTCGGGGATTTCCATTGCCGCCGCCGGCGTGGGGGCGGGGGCAGTCGGTTCGGTGGTTGCCGTCGGCTCCAGTACCATGTCCCCGTCATCCGCCAACCACGGCGGTAACGTATCGCCTGCTGCTTGCGCCTCGAAGTCGTCTGCGTCCTGGGATATGGGCATGGCGATGGAGGCGGGGGTGGGGGTTTCTTGTGCCGGCATTCCCGCAGGCGACGCGGCGAGTATCACGCCTTCCAATTCGCCCATGCGCGCGGTGGCGGCGGCGTGGGTGGGGTCGATCTTCAAGACACGACGCAGGAATATCTCTTCTTGTTCGGCGGAGGGGACAATGGTGCTGAGTAAGTACCAGGCGGCGGCATTCCGGCGGTCTTCTTTTAGCAATTTCGCTAACAGGACGTGCGCTTCTTCGAGATTGCCGGCATTTACGGCTGCCTGGGCATCAGAAAACAAATCGCTCATGGATTGTACCCCCTGGTGTAGTTCATACCGTCTGGTGGCTTCACGCAATCAAGACAACAAATGATGACATAAGATGCGCAAATTGTAACACGTCTTTGCGATCCAAACGAGATATTTTTACCCACGGGAGCGCGGCAAGCGTATGACTTTACTCCCGTTGCCGCGGGCATCCAAAGTCGGCTATCCGTTTTCGCCCGGAAGTTGCCGGTGCGGAAGAATTCGCGCGTGAACGGGACAATCGTACCGGTGATGCTGCTGGCAGCGCGCGGGGACATGCGGCAGGTCGATGCCCCCCAGTCGCCGCAGCGCCCGCGCCAGGTGGCACAATGGCAGCCCCACCACGGCAGCGTAGCAATCCGCCAGGTGCGCTACCGGCGCAAAGCCCGCATGTTGGATGGCGTATGCGCCCGCCTTGTCCAGCGGATCGCCCGTGGCCACATAGGCGGCAATTTCCGCGTCGGAATAGTTCCGCATGGGCACATCCACCGAGGCCACGTCCGTGACCACCGCCCCCGTGCCCATGTGCCGTAGGACGATGCCCGTGTGGACCTGATGCGCCCGCCCGCGCAGCCGCCGCAGCATCCGCCCGGCCTCCGCCGCATCGGCGGGCTTGTTCAACATCTCCCCCTCAATGGCCACAGTCGTATCGGCGGCCACGATGATGGCATCCTGGCGCGACAGACGCGCAGCCACGGCGTCCGCTTTCAGGCGGGCTGTCTCCACGACGTTGATGGCCGGGTCAGGATGCGTGACGCTGCTTTCGTCCACGTCGGCCGTCATAATTTCGTAGGGCAGCCCCAGCAACTGGATCAGTTCGCGGCGGCGGGGGGAGGCGGAGGCAAGGATGAGTGTGGTCATATTCGGGGAGCAGTATACTGGCGCTGTTTTCCATAAGCAAATTCTCTCACGCGCCTGCTGACAGACTGCTGACAGACTGCTGACAGACTGCTGACGTTCTCCACGTATGGTGTTGCCACAACCAACGGACCACACCGGGTCCGCCGCAACCACCTGATTCGCACACCAGACAAGGAGAAGAGCATGACCCGCTTTACCTTCAAATCATGTATCCAAATCGAAGACGAAGACGCCATTGTGGAACTGCTGTTTACCGTCAAAGACGAACTCTATTTGCCGGACAAACAGGTCATCCGCGCCATTGTCTCTAACCTGTTTGCCCACGGCGGCGTGATTGGCGCCTATCATGGGCGGCAGTTGTGCGGCATGATGGGGTATTTTCTGGGCAGCCCGGAGCAGGAATACGCCAACAAAGAAGTAGCCTTCCTGTACGTCGGCTGCATCTTGCCCAGCTATCGCCTCACCAGAATGTTCCACGGTGGCTTGCTGTTTGCGCTGCAACAGTTCGCCACAATCGGCGTGCGCGAAATTCGCCTGCAAGCGGAAGCCGCCAACCCCTATACCAACCGCCTCTATGCCCGTTTTGCCCAACCGCTGTCTCACGGCAAGAGCCTGCGCGGCGTGCCCGTGATCACCTACGGTGGATCGCTGCAAGTGGCCTTGAACCACCTGGCTCCCCGGCAGCGCGCGCTCCCCGCATTACCGCCGCCGCACGTGGAAAGCCCAGGATTGCCTGCGCTTGTCTCTCATGGCAAATAGCGTCATACTCCTACCTGTTCACCCATCCGCCGTGTCAGTCCCTGCCCAACGACCAACCCAGGAGGCTCAGAGCTATGAACCAGCGACCCCTTTCCGCAAAACGACGTCGTCTAGTGTTATTAGGGATATGTTTCCTGCCCCTATACTGGCTCTGGCAGATCGATCTGCTGGCCCCATCCGGTGAGATGGCGGCTTTACCCATGCGCGCCGCCTCGCCGGCGCAAGCGGCCCTGCCCCCGTCGCCGTGGGTTGGCCCAACTGTGCCCGCCGAGGCGGCCACACTCCCGCTCTTGCCCCGCCTGGCTCCCCGAATGCAAAACCCCAACAACGTTGCCGCCGCCGTCAGTTTGGACCCGGCCACGGTCTGGACCTCCGCCGACGTAGAGGAATCCTACAGCGCGGCCTGGGGCGACGTGGACGGAGACGGCGACCTGGACCTGGCGGTGGGGAACAGTCCCATCAGTGGCCTGGGGGACGGCTTTGGCGGGCAGAATGTCATTTATCGCAATGACAACGGCGTATTGCAGAGCGAGGGCAACATCTGGCGTTCACGCAATGCGGCCTACACCAGAAGCGTGGCCTGGGGCGATGTGGATGGGGATGGCGACCTGGACCTGGCGGTGGGGAACGGGTGCGATTACGCGGACGAAGACTGCGGGCGTAATGAGGTCTACCTGAACCAAAATGGTCGTTTGCACGGTGAGCCTGCCTGGGAATCGGAGGAATTCGATAACACCACCAGCGTGGCCTGGGGCGACGCGGACGGTGATGGTGACCTGGACCTGGCCGTGGGCAATGATGGCGGCCCCAACCGAATGTATATGAATGAAAATGGGAAATTGCAACGGCAGGCCCTCTGTATTTTTGGCGACGACCGCATTCATACCTTTAGCCTGGCCTGGGGGAACATGGATGCGGATTCTGGTTTGGTGCTGGCTGCCGGCAATTTCGGCAGCAACAAGCTCTACGCCTACGAGAACGGCTGCCTGCAAGAGATTTGGGATTCTCAGGACAACGAAAGCACCCGCAGCGTCGCCTGGGGAGACATGGATGGCGATGGCGATCTGGACCTGGCGGCGGCCAACTGGGGTCGGGACAGCAAAATCTATCGCAACCAGGACCACGTCCTGCAAAGCGCGACGGATACACCTGCCCCCGTCACCTTTGGCGGAAATCTTTCTTACAGCGTGGCCTGGGGGGATGTGGACGGCGATGGTGACCTGGACCTGGCGCTGGGCAACGACGACAGCCGCCTGGAAATATACCTGTATCAAGATGGTGTGCTGCAACGCTTTCCCTGGACTGCCGGCATCAGCCACGAGAAGTTCAAACGCCGCACTCGCGTCGTGACCTGGGGAGACGTGGATGGGGACGGCGACCTGGACCTGGCCGTCGCTAATATCTTGAGCAACGACAGCGAATTTTTAGGCACGAACCTGGTTTACTACAATCAAGGCAGCCTCCTCTCCCGCGTAGCGGAACCGTGGGACGACAGCGGCGTATGGCTGCGCAGCCCCGCCTGGGAGGATATTGATGGCGATAGACACCCGGAGTTGACCATCAGCAACACGCCCGGCAACACGGGCGCGGTGCATAGCTCCGGCGCGAACGTCGTTTATCTCAATGACAACGGAGACATCCACGCTTTTACCTTTCCCGGCGAGAATGCCAATACCCGCGCCATCGCCTGGGGGGATGTGGATGGGGATGGGGACATTGATCTGGCGCTGGGCAACTGGGGACCGGCCAACCGCGTCTATTTCAACGATGGGCATCAGTTGCAGGCGGCGCGGAGTTGGGCGTCCACCGAGGCCGACCTGACGTTGAGCGTGGCCTGGGGGGACGTCGATGGGGATGGCGACCTGGACCTGGCGGTCGGCAACGATGGCGCCAATGCGGTCTATCTTTATCAGAACGGGGCGCTCCTGCCGACCGCCAGTTGGCGCTCCAACGACGCTGACGAAACGAACAGCATTGCCTGGGGAGATGTCGATGGGGATGGCGACCTGGACCTGGCTGCCGGCAATATCAACGGCGGCGCGAAGAAGATCTATCTCAATCAAGGGGGCGTGTTGCAAAGCGAGGCGGCCTGGGTAGGCGAGCGCGACGCCACAGAGCTAACCTGGGGAGATGTGGACGACGATGGCGACCTGGACCTGATTACCAGCTCCTATGGGCGGGGTTTCTTGTTCCGCAACAATCGCCAGGGCCAGAGCGGGCGCGTCAACGAGGACCCCACGCTGACGGTCAACCGCCCGACGCCTGCCGGCAGCGTGGATTTCTTCGCGCCACCGCCGGTAGAAACGCGGACCATTATCTCCCTGACGTACACGCTCTGGGACCAGGAAAGCGACCGCATTGGGCGAATCGCGGGTCAGTATTCGCTTAACGGCGGAGGGCAATGGTTCCCTGCCGTCGCTGCCGGCGGCACAGTCACCCAAAATTTGCCGGCAGATGGCACGGCGCGGGTGTTCCTGTGGAATACATTTGCGTCCGGGTTTGTGGGGCAGTCGGATAACGTCGTCTTTCGCCTGCTGGCGTATCCGCGGCCGCCGACGGAGACCGCCGTGATCACGGGCACATATCGTTATACCAACACCACGAGCGGCGGTCTGTGGCAGCGCCCCTTTGTTGTGGCGCAGACGCCCCCGTTTGCGGTGCGGGGGACGCAAATTGTGGTGACGCAGCGGGATGGGCAACCTGCGGTGGGGGCGGTTGTGTACAATAAGACGGGCACGACTCTTTCGGCGGCGATTTTGCGGGATAATGCCGGCATTCCTTACACCACCAACGAAGACGGCATCCTCCAGGGCCGCGCCATCATCCGCGCCGGCGACCAACTCGTTGCCCTCTGGCCCGTCCCCACGGAAACACAGCAACTCTCGACTACCCTCCGCATCCCTTTTGCCGGCAACTACACCCTCTTCTTCAGCAGCAGCCCTCCCACCGAAACCGGTCTGGCCTTCACCCCCGTGGCCGCCGAAGGGGGACTGCTGCCCCTGACCGTCTCCCACCGCCAACCGCTCCTCCTTTTCCACCTCAACGTCTCCCTGGAATGGGACGCGCGCCAGGACGAACTGTTCTTGCGTGAACTGGAACAGAGCTTCCGCCAGGCCGCCACCCTCCTCTACGACGTGAGCAACGGGCAGGTGGCCCTGGGGCAGATCAACCTGTTCCACGACAAGGCATACTGGGGGCAATCAGACATCTTGATTTACGCCGACAACGGATTACGTCCCTCGGCGGCGATTGGCGGCATCATCTCGCAAACGGTTGCGGACCCTGGCAACAGCGAGACCGGCCACGCGCCCGTGCCCGACGCCTACCTGCCCGGTTCCATCCGCATGGGAACCGTCTGGGATCCCTACGGCGAACGCACGGCCGACCTGGGCGAAGAGTGGACCCGCGCGCTGGCCCACGAATTGGCCCATTACCTCCTATTCCTGCCCGACAACTACCTCGGCTTCAAAGGAGAGGCGGAGAACGTGTTGGGGCGCATCAACTGCCCGGACAGCTTCATGACCAGCAGCAGCGACCCCACGTATAGCGAATTTCTCACCCCCGGGGAATGGCAGGATCGCCCTGCCTGCCTCACGACTTTAGCCAACGTCACCACGGGGCGCTCCGATTGGGCCACGATCACGCGCTTTTATCCCATGCTCTTTGCGCCACCGGAACCGCCCCTGAATGGACCCGCTAATTTGCCCCTGGACGTCACCTATGTCCTTCCCTGGCGCTTTAACGGCGCGGAAATGCCCCTGGCCAGCCGTAATTTTGACATCCGCACCGACGATGGCCGCGATGGGCGGCTGCGTTTACCCAATGCCCAGGCGTACCTCTTCCACACAAACGTTCTCACGGACACGACGGACGATGTGCTGATTCCGCTGGGTGCGCCGACGGGGGGCGGCGACCGGCTGAAGGTGCGCGGCGCGGCCCCCGGAGACCGTGTCTGTGTCTTTGATAATGGTTTGCCCCAGGCGTACACGGGTTGTATTGCGAACATCACGGCGGATACCGTGGCCATCCGGGCGGCGGCGCGCGCGGCGGATTGGCAGCCGCAAATTCTGGTGCGGCCCGTGACCAGTCGCACGATTGCGCTGACGGTGACGCAGCCCATCACCGATGGGGAAAGGCCGCGGGCGCAACTGTTCCCCATGCACTATGGCGCGATTCCCGGGAACGCGGTGAGCGATTGGCTGGTGGGCGCGGGGGAGGTGTACACGCAGAACTTGACGATGAGAATGCCGGCATTTGAAATAGCCGTCCGTGTCTGGATAGCCGATGAAAATGGCCTGCCCGATGGCAGCGGGCGCGAAACCATCGCCATCTTCCACCTCACCCCCCCGGACTGGGGACCCTTCAACCTACCCGACGACCTCAGAACCACCGCCACCCCCACCTACGCCCCCATTGGCGGCCCCAACAACGTCCCCACGGGCGGCCCCAACAATGTGCCCACGGGCGGCCCCAATAACGTGCCCACCGGCGGCCCCAATAACGTCCCCATTGGCGGCCCCAACAACGTGCCTACGGGCGGCCCCAACAACGTGCCCACCGGCGGCCCGAATAACGTCCCCACCGGCGGCGTCTCCGGTTCCTTCAATGCCCCCATCGTCTCCGCCGATGCCCAGGTGGCCATCTACCGCGCCGATGGGTTTTTTGCCGATAACGGCGTGGCAAGCCTGCAAGTGCTGGCTGCCGTGCCGGACCAGGCGGCTTACCCGTGGCTGTTGCCGGTGGGACCGGCCTATCGCGTGCAAAACAGGCCCGACGTAACCGGAGAACGCTTCATCTCGTTCGTTTACTTGCAGCGAGATGTGCCCGAAGGGTACGAGAACACGCTGGCTGTCTATTTCAAGGCGGATGGTGTCGGTCGCCCCTGGCGGCGGATCACGGAAACACAGCAGTTCGTGGAAAATCTGGTGGTTGCGCCGCTGCAAACGGACGATGCGGGGGCGGGGATTGATGGCGTTTATGCGGTTATGGCCTCCGTGGAAATGCCGGCACTCCAACCCGGCTGGAACCTACTTGCTTACCCCCTTACCGTCAGCCGCCCCCTGACATCCGCTCTGGCCGCCATCGCCGGCCAATACGACGGCAACCGCGTCTGGCTGGCTGAATGCCAGCCGAAAAGCCCCGACTGCGTGGGGACGCAGGTCAATGCCCTGAAACTGGGTCACGCCTACTGGATTTACATCACCGCCTCCCAATCCGTCACCCTCTACCTGGCTCCCCCCGTGCGCCGGCCCGACGGAACCTTACAGTAAGGACTGACGTAGCTACTAACGCTCTCCGGAGATTGGACCAATTTCACCAGAGAAAATCGGTCCAATCTGGCTTAGCAGTTACTCGTCTTGTTCAATTTCCGCTCCTAACCGCCGGGGAGGAAGATGGAGAATACCAAAAGATTGGTCATTCTTGGCGATTAAACGGTCGCCTGGCGGGGCAGGTTCTCCCAGGCAGCCACAATCTGGCGATGATACGGCACTTGTGTCAAATACTGCTGCCGCAGCGCCTCATCCCGGATACGCCCCGCCCGTGCTTGCAGCCATGTGTACGCCGCTTCCAGCACGTCGCCCGCTTCCGTTGACGCGCCTGCCGCCCGCAGAATGGAAAAACATTGCCAATAAACCAGCAGCGGCAGCTCCACCCCGCCCACGCCCTGCTGTGCCAGCCGCCGCGCCAGGTCCCGCGCACGTTCCGCCGCAAAAGCCGTGTCGCCGCGAGCCATATCCAGCCAGGCCAGCGCCGCTTCCGTATCCACGGACACGCCACTGTCGGGGGTCTCCGAACGCAATCCCGCCGCCTCATACAACAGTGTGCTGGCCTGCTCCACCTCCTCCATATCGGTCAACAGCAGCCCCAAATGCGTCAGCGCATACGCTTTGTCGCGGGGATTGTTGATCGCCTCGCCAATGGCGACCGCCGCCTCAAAACAAGCCTGCGCCTCCTGGCGGCGGCCCTGCAACAGATACGTCATGCCCATGGTATCCAGGCTGTGCCCTTCTGCTTCACGGTCGCCGGCAGCGCGGCAGAGCGCGAGCGCCTGCTCGTGCAAGGCGCGGCAGGCGTCGTAATCTCCCAGTTCAAACCAGGTGTTTCCCAGGTGCGCCAGGCAGCGGATTTCTTGATAAGCCCATCCAACCGACCGGCTGATCCGCAAGCTATGCTCGTAATGATCCCGCGCCGCCTCATAATCCCCCTCCGCGTTGGCGATCAGGCCCAGCATGTCGGTGCAGCGCAGCGCCCCGCGCACATCGTGCGCCGCCTCATACAGCGGCTGCGCCTGCATCACCTGCGCCCGTGCCGTCGCATACGCCTGCTCGTAGTACGCCAGAATGCTGAGATCATAGAGGCAGTCGGCCTGTTCCGGGCCATCGCCGGCTATTTCCGCCAGTTGCCGCGCCCGTTTTAGCAGTGGCTGCGCCGCCCGTGGCTTGCCCTGCTGCCACAACGCGCGCGCCCAACGGTGCATCGCCTGCGCCTCCAACGCGCGATCATCCAGAGCCACGGCCAGCGCCGTCGTGCGCCGCGCGTGCTGGATCGCGCCCGGATAATCACCCCTCACCAGGGCAAATGTGGCCTGGCGCAGGGCAATGTCCGCCTGTGCATGTTCATCCCCAGAACCTGCCGTCAGTTCTACCAGTTGGCGCAAATCCTGCTGCTGTTGTTCCCGATTGCCCAACCAATGGTTGACCATCTCACGCCCCAGCAGGAGCCTCAGGCGCTGCCGATCCGTTCGCGCCAGTGCCAGCCCGCGAGAATAGTGGTTATGCGCTTCGCGGATGAAGTAATTATCCCGCGCCTGATCGCCCGCTTTCAGGTAATAGGCGGCGGCTTGTTGCGCCTCTTGCGCTTGGTCCAGGTGGTGCGCGATTGCCGCGTATTGGGGTTGTTCCGAGGTGGCTATGGCGGCCACAGCCTGGGCCGCCTGACGATGGCGCGCGCGGCGGCGGTCGTCAAATTGTGTGTCGTAGGCTGCATCCCGCAGCAGGGCGTGGTTGAAGACGTAGCGTTCGCCGGAAACGGACTGCCAGATTGCCGCTGCCACGCCTTCCGCCAACCCTTGCTGTAAGGGGGCCTTGGCGACGAGCTGCCGCAGCACGGGCAGGCTGAATTCATGCCCCAGGACGGATGCCTGAGCGGCCAGGTCGCGGGTGGCGGGGGAGAGATGCCCCAGCCGGGCCACCAACAGGTTATGCACGTCTACCGGCAGCCATGTATCTAACCGGGCGCTGTCGCTGCCGCGCACCAGTTTTCCCTGCGCCACCAGGCCATTTTCGCGTAGATAGCGGAGGAGTTGCCCGGTATGGAATGGATTTCCCTGCGCTTGCGCCAACAATAATTCAACCAGCGCGGCGGCTGGCGGATGCGCCAGGTGGTGGGACGCCAGTTGGCGAATAGCTGCGCCATCCAGAGGGGTAAGCGCCAGGGTCGTGTGCGGCGCGCCGGGGGGCAGCAGCGGTTCGAAGTCGTGCGGGCGGGTCGTGATGATGAGGGCAAAGGGGAATCGGGCGGCGCGATGGAACAGGTTGAGCAATAGTTGCCGCGAATCGGCGTCCAGCCAGTGGGCGTCTTCTATTAGCAAGATGATGGGTTGCAGCAAACTTTCCGCTTTGATCAGGGTCATCAAGGCTTGTTGGAAATGTTGCAGCCGTTTTGTGGGATGCAGGTGGGTGTAGAGCGAATCGGGCAGGGTGATGTCCACGAGGGCGGCCAGCAGGGAGTGCAGGCGTCTGAGTTCGGCGGCCAGGTCCGTGTCTGGCGTGGCCGTTATCAGATCGTCGAAGCGGGCGGTAAAGGCGGCCAGGTTGACGGAAGGGGGGTGGACGGGGTGTTGGTTGAAGTAGTCGCGCAGCCAGCGACGAAAGGGCAGCAGGGATTGGGGGTTGCTTTCGTCGCAGGGGCAGTCGAACCATTGCACCGGGTTGTTTTCGGCGCGCAGTTGGGCGACGAGGTGGCTTTTACCGATGCCTGGGGGGCCGGTGATGGTGAAAATGCCGGCATTCTTCCCCCCTCCCCGCCACAAATACCCTATTCCCTCCCGCAGCAGCGCCAACTCCCGGTCTCGCCCCACCAGCGGCAGCGCCGCCGGCGGCGTTGATTCCCTTTGCGGCGGCGTGATGGCTGCCCGCGGTTGCTCCCGCAGCCACGCCTCATCCCAACCGCGAGGGACCACCACTGCCGCCCGTTGTTGCGCCCAATCCCAGGCAGCCGCCACATTCGCCCACTCCGCCGCCATGTGCTGCTGATGCGCTACCGCCCACCGGAGATAATACGCCGCGTGCCGGTCTCGTGTCGGCTCATCCGGCGCGTGCGCCTGCCGCAAATAGGCGATTAGCAGCGGAGATAGATGATAACGGACCTGCGCCAGGCCGTGCGGCGTTTGCTGTCGCGTCAGGAGGGAATGCCGCATCAGGAGGGCCAGGTGGTCTGCTGCCTTACCCAGCACGGCGCGCGCCGCTCCTCGACTGAAACCATCGTGGAAGACGCCCGCCGCTGCTAACGTCTGCCGCGCTTCTGCGGTCAGCAAGGCCCACGATTGGGCGAAAACGGCGTCCAGGCCGCGATGGCGTGGCGGCAGATCGCGCAGGTCCGCGACGAGGCGGACCGGTTCGGTTTGCAGCATCGCCAGCACTTCCGCCACGCTTTGCTGGCGCATTTGGGCGGCGGCCAGCTCAATTCCCAGGGGCAGCCCATCCAGCAGTTGGCACAGCCGAACGACGTCCCGGATGTTTTGTGGGGTCAGGGTGAAGTCAACGCGGGCTTGCCGGGCGCGTTGGTGAAAGAGGGTGATGGCGTCGAAATGCCGGCATTGCGCCAATTCAATATCAACAGTGCGCGGCGTCGCCAACCCCGTCACCGGTAGCACCCATTCCGATTGCGCCTCCAGCGGCTGCCGCGACGTAACCAACACCCTCGCCTGCGCCGCCTGCTCATTCAAGTCCTTGAGCAGTTGCACCAGGGCATCGCCATCGGCAGCCAGCAGCGGCTCCGCATTGTCCAGCACCAACAACGATGGCGACTCCCCCAACCGCGCCACAATTTGCGCCACGGCCTGCTCCGGGTCCAACAGCACCACGCCCACGGCCTGCGCCAGAGCCGCCAACGCCCCTTCCTGGCGCGTCACGCCCAATAGCGAGGCGAAATATGCCGGGTGGCCCGTCTCGGTGGCAAAACGGTGGGCGACTTCCACGGCCAGACGTGTTTTGCCCACGCCCCCTGCTCCCACCAGCGTCAGCAGGCGGCAGTCAGGGCGATTCAGCGTGCCCACGACGTGGCTGATTTCCGCCAGGCGGCCCACAAAGGGCGTCGGTGGCCGCGGCAGCCCTTTCTCCACGGGCGCGGCGGTGATCACGTCCGTGGCAATTTGCTCGTACAGGGTCACGGTCCGCGGATCCGGCTCCACCCCCAGTTCCGCCTCCAGTGCCTCATAACAGCGGTCAAACTGCGCCAGCGCCGCGCTCCGGTCCCCCGCCAACGCCAGGGCGCGCATCATTTGGCGGTGTGCCTCCTCGCGCCACGGTTCCATGCTGAGCTGCCGCTGCGCCGCCGCCTGCGCCCCCGCTACTTCCCCCTGTCGCAGCAGTTGTTCCCCGTACGCCAACAGGGCATCCAATGCCTGGCGATGCAGTTGTTCCCGTTTCACGACCAGCCAGGATTCAAAGAGCGCGCTGTCGCTGCCGAATCCGGGCAGCAGTTCCCCTTGATACAGGTTGGCCGCCGCCGCCCAATCCTCCGCCGCCACCGCCTGCTCAAACAGATGCACATCGAGGCGATAAGGGCTGTCCCTGTTGAACTGCACCGTGTTGCGGGAAATCGCCAGGAAGACGCCCGCTTCTTGCTCCCCCAGCACGCGCCGCAGTTGATACAGCGACTGCCGCAAGTTCTGCCTGGCGATGCTGTCCGGCTCGTCGGGCCAGAACATTGTTGCCAGCACATCGCGGGCGTGCGCCCGATCTGCTTCCAGCGCCAGGTAAACCAGCAGCCCTTCCACTTTGGCGGAGCGGAAGTTGGTGATGGGCTGCTGATCCAGACTGGCCTGAAAGGCGTTGAAGCAGGTGATGGCAAGAAAAATCATTTGGCGGAGCGGAAATTGGTGATGGGCTGCTGATCCAGACGGGGCTGAAGGGCATTGAAGCCGGTGATGGCCAGAAGGACCATGCCAGATTATACGGCTTGCCGACGGTTTGGACGATAGGGCGGGTCCGCAAGCAGCTATTCGCCATGTGGAATGATCAGGCAGACGTATTTTGCCACCGGCAAGGGGCGCGCCAGGCACTCAAATGGGCATTGCCGGTCCGCAAGTGAGCCATTCGCGCAGCGACATGGCGCGGACAGCTTGACACGAGTCGTCTGGGAGAAAGATGGCGTTGATTTCATCCGGTACATAGGCGCTGACGAACTGCTGACGACCGGCCGATAGACTTTCCAACAACCACGACAACCTTTTTTGCAACGTAACTACTAACGCTCTTTGGAGATTGGACCCATTTCATGCGCTCAATGACCATTTTCACCGGAGAAAATTGGTCCAAACTGGCTTAGCAGTTACTTCGGGTTCGCTCGGAATTACCTTTGGACTTTCCAATACGTAAGAACCCTTCAAGCGCATCCGCCAATTTTCGAGCGAAGCCTTTGTTAACGGATGCGCCCTTCGCAACAGGAGAAATTCGATGCCGATTCCCAACCGTATTCCCCACATCAACCGCAAACCGTTTAGCAGCAGGAGAAACCAGATGCCGATTCCTAACCGTATTCCCTACATCAACCACATCCCCGGTGGCCGCCAGAGCCAGGCGATGCCGGTTCCCCAATTCATTCCACGCCTGTTCGTCCTCATGTTCGTCTTGTTGGCCGTCGTGGTTCTCACCGCGTGCGGTTCCTCAAACCTGCCCCCGGTCCCAGAAGTGCCCGCTGTTGAGGCCAGTGATGGCGTGCCAGAGCCTGCGGCGGCGGCAAATGTGTTTACCACGGACGTCAGTGACGTGGATTTGAACGGACAGGGGACGACCACTTCCGTTATCACCGGGGAGCCGTTTGTGGGGCGCTTTGACTTTCAACTGTGGAACCAGGATGACTGCCCCGACTGCCGCGTGCAGATTGTCGTCAGTGTTGGTGCGGAGGCGCAGCTTTGTGTTTATGATGGTGTGCCGGGCTTGCGGCCAGGCATGAGCAGTACCGCCGAATTCGAGCTGACCGCGCCGTTGCAGCGGGGGTTGTACGACATCCGTTATCGTAGCTTGCAGGCGGTGGACTGCGCCGCTGCGCAGGCTGCCTTTGCCGCGAATGGCCTGGACCAAACGGCGCTGTTGGGCAAGTTGGTGGTCACGTCGCCTCCAGTAACCTATCGCAACGACTTTACCACGAAGATCAGCCACGTGGATTTGAATGGGGGCGGCATTCGGGCGACGGTGACGGCGGGGGAACAGGTGGCAGGGCAGTTGGATTTCCAAATTTGGAACCAGGATGGTTGCCCAGGCTGTATCAGCCAGATCGTGGTGGGTATTGATGGCGACGCTCAGACCTGTGTCTTTGATGGTATTCCGGGTCAGAAGCCCGGTGTTTCTGACCGTGGGCGTTTTGAACTGGTGGTTCCGAACCTTCCAGGCACGTATGATATTCGGTACAGCAGCCGGCAGGAGTATGGCTGCGCCGACGCGCGGCAGGCTTATGAGGCGGATGGGGCGCAGCAGGCTATCAAGATTGGTACGTTGACCGTGGTGGCCGCGCCGGTGGCGCCTCCTCTTGTGTCGGAACCGCCGGTGACGCCGGAGCCACAAAATCGGGATCCGATCAACGACTACATCTGGTCGCTCAGTTACGACCCGGATCGGATGCTGAGTGTGCAGCCGAATGGCAGTACGCACGCGCAGCCCGTGAATACGAGACAGGCTGGCAGCTCAGCGGTGATTATTTGCACGAAGCAGGACCATGTCTTGCGGGAGAACCTGACGGAACTGGCGATTATGCGCCCTACGAATGGCGTGATTTATCCGGGGGCGGTGATTCTGGCGAATCAGCGGATGGCGGAAGGGCTGCCGGTGCCGGTGACGCTGCCGCGTGCCCCGATGGTTCTCTCGATTGATTTGCCCGGTCTGGCGGAGAGTGCGCGCATCACGTCTCCCGCTAATGATACGGTGCAGGCGGCGGTGAATCAGTTGTTGGCGCAGTGGAATAGAATGCCGGCATCTCAAGGGTACATCAACACCTCTCGTTCCTTCTACGACCTGACCACCGGCTACGCCTTGCAGCAGGTCGCCCTTGACCTGGGCTTGAATGCGGAATGGGCATCGGGCACATCCTTTGCCTCCCAACTGCGCGTTAACAACAGCACGGAAAAATCAACTGTCGTCCTCTACTACAAGCAAGTCTTCTACACCGTGACCATGAATACGCCGGAAACCCCCGCGGACTTCTTCGATCCCCACGTCACCCGCGACGAGTTGGCGCGCGTGGTGAACAGCGCCAACCCGCCCGCCTACGTTCGCAGCGTGGACTATGGTCGCATCCTCATGGTAAAGATGGAGACAACGGCCCACGAGACGAAGGTCAACCTGGAACTGGCCCTCAAGCGGGCGATGGGTTTGGCGTCGGCGGAAGGCAGTTTGGGGGCGAGCTATGAAGAGATTATACGCAACGCCAACTTTACCGTCGTTAAAATTGGCGGCGGAGCGTCGCAGTCCGACACGTTCACGAACGTAGCCAGCATGAATCGTTATATTGAGAATGGCGCGGTCTACAGTCCTGGCAATCCGGGCGCGCCAATTGCCTACACCGTGGCCTTCCTCCAAGACAACCGCGTTGCCAAAATGGGTTTCACCACCGACTACACCGAAACAAACTGCGTCCAGCATCCGAATGGGTATGTGCGTTTGTGGCACGATGCCGCTTACATCGCTCAGTTTGAGGTTTCCTGGGATGAACCGGACGCCAATGGCGGCCTGACGCATCGCCAATGGAATTCTGGCGAGCAGACAGCGGGTTACAAGAAGACTGTTGCCCTACCCGGCGATGCTCGCAATGTGCGCATTCAGACGTGGGGCGTGACGGGATTAGCCTGGAACTGGTGGGGAGAAGTGATGAATGTGACGGAGTCCGGCCCCACCAATATGTGCTATCGAGCGATGGGTACGACCCTGGATATGCGGTATCAACGGCGTTCCAGTTGTCCGTAGGGCAGCCCGAACCTTTTCGACCCGATTGGCGTCCATGACAGGCGTGATGGCGCTTTATCGAGAAAACTTTGTGGCATCCGCGGTCCAAAAGAAAAAGGCCAGCCCGATGAGGGGCTGGCCTTTTTGCCGGCGAAACGAATCGATTTACTTGACTTCGACGGTCGCGCCCGCTTCTTCCAGTTTGGTTTTGGCGTCGGCAGCCGCTTCTTTGGAGACGGCTTCCATCACCTTGCTGGGAATACCATCGACCAGGTCTTTGGCTTCTTTGAGTCCCAGACCGGTGAGGGCGCGGACTTCTTTGATGACCTGGATTTTCTTGGCACCGAAATCGGTGAGGACGACGTCGAACTCCGTCTGCTCTTCCTCTTCGACAACTTCGGCGACGGCAGCCATGGGCATCATGCCCATGGCCATGGGGGCCGCGGCGCTGACGCCCCATTTTTCTTCGAGCATTTTGGTCAGTTCAGCGGCTTCCAACAGAGTGAGGCTGCTGAGTTCATCGACGATTTTTGCAAGATCGGCCATTGTGATAATCCTCCAGAAATGGTTTGGTTAATTAACTTGTGATGATGTGCCTGAAAGCGAGGTGGCTCAGGCTGCCGCTTCCGCGGCTTCGGCGTTTTCGTCCTTCTTGGTGTAGGCGTCGAGGACGTTGACAAGTTGGCGTACACCACCGGCAATGGTGGCGGCCACGTTGCGGGCAGGGGCGCTGATGAGGCCAATGATCTGGCCACGCAGCTGGTCAAGGGAAGGCAGGGAGGCAAGTGCTTCAACGTCTTCCTTGCTCAGCAGGCGATTGCCCAGGACGCCGCCTTTCAAAACGAATTTTTCTTCTGTTTTAGCGAAATCGACGAGGGCTTTGGCTAATGCCGGCACTTCACCCAGTGCAAACCCCGCCGCCACCTGACCCGCGAGCAGGTCCGTCGGAACAGCTTTACCGGCTTCATCCAGAGCAATCGCCAGCAGCGTGTTCTTTGTCACACTGAAGACGCCTTCTACCTGGCGCACTTGACCGCGCAATTCTTCCATGCGCTTGACGTTCATGCCCTTGTACTCGGCCAGGAAAACCACATCACTCTGACCCAGCCACTCCTGATAGGCAACCAATAACTCTTCTTTGCGTTCTTTTGTGATAGCCAATGCGTTTCACCTCCTCTCAAAAGATTTATCTTCCTGGAAGCTGGGAGTTTCCCGGAAGATTCGTTTGCAAACAGTCAGCGGCAAAAAAAAATCCTCATACCGGCCGGTATGAGGATTCAAGGGCAAGCCGACGCGCTATCACGTGCAAACGTGATAACGGGCGGTTTAGTTCTGTTGAACCACTCACCTCGGCTGGAGATTAAGCCAGGACTTGCCCGGCGCCAACTGTCTTCGGCAATGGATAGGTTACGATTTTAATGGTGGGCGAGAAGCCCAAAAGAAATTTTACTGCATTGCCTCGATAGCGTCCACCCGAATACCAGGCCCCATGGTGTTCGCCAACGTGATGCGGCGCACGTAGGTTCCCTTGACGGTGGATGGACGGGCTTTTTTGATGGAATCCAGCATACTTTGCAGGTTTTCACGCAGTTGTTCGGGCGTGAAGCTGGCCTTCCCCAGGGGGGCGTGGACGTTGCCCGTGCGGTCTACGCGATAGGAAACGCGCCCCGCTTTTGCTTCTTGAATAAGGCGGGGTAGGTCGGGTCCAGGGGCGACTGTGCCGGCACGGGGGTTGGGCATCAACCCACGCGGACCCAGCACACGACCCAGGCGGCCTACTTTGCCCATCATCGAGGGGACGGCGATGGCTACGTCAAACTCCGTCCACCCATTCTGAATCTGCGTGATCACGTCATCATCGGCGATAATGTCCGCACCTGCTTCTTCCGCCAGGCGTGCATCTTCACCTTGAGCGAAAACCAGCACGCGCACTGTTTTACCCAGTCCGTGGGGCAGCACCACCACGTCGCGGATCATCTGGTCCGCCTTGCGTGGGTCCACGCCCAGGCGAAAGTGTACTTCGACGGTCGGATCGAATTTGGTGGTGACGGTATCCTTGATCAAAGTGATGGCTTCATCGCGGGTATAGAGTTTGCCGCGGTCTACTTTGGCGGCAGCTTCCTGATACTTGCGTCCTCGTTGTGGCATGTTATCTCCTCGTGGTTTTAGCGGCAGAATGCCTCCCACCAGGGCAGTATGGCGGTCAAGACCGCGCAACTGCCTGACAATTTTTAGTCGGCGATAGTTAGCCCCATGCTGCGGGCTGTGCCGGCAATAATCTTCATCGCGCTCTCAATATCATTGGCGCTCAGGTCCTTGAGTTTGACCTCCGCGATTTCTCGTAACTGCGCCTGCGTGACTGTCCCTACCTTGTTGCGATTGGGGATGGGAGAGCCGCTCTTGACACCCGCGGCCTGTTTTAGCAGGTCCGCCGCGGGGGGTGTTTTTAAGATGAACGTGAAGCTACCATCTTGAAAGACGGTCACTTCGACCGGCACAACCTGGCCCACCATATTCGTGGTCTTGGCATTATACTCCTTGCAGAACTGCATCAGGTTAATACCTTGCGGACCGAGGGCGGTACCAATCGGGGGGGCCGGCGTCGCCTTGCCGCCCTTAATCTGAATTTTCACGACAGCTTTAATCTTTTTTGCCATTTTTCCTCCGTGGAGTACAAACGCCTGGTCAGGCTCCTCCAATAAAAAAGGATGGACAGGGTTCTACGCCCTGTTTACGCGCACATCGCTAAATTATACTTTTTCGACGTGCAGGAAATCCAATTCCACGGGCGTTTCGCGGCCAAAGAAAGAGACCAGCACACGCACTTTAGCCCGCTCCATGTCAATGTCTCGCACCGTGCCAATGAAGTCCGCAAATGGTCCGGTGCGGATGCGCACTTTTTCGCCCAGTTGGAAGTCGAACTTCATCTTGGGCGCTTCCGCTTCCATGCGGTTCATGATCTTGGCGACTTCTTCCGGGCGCAGCGGGATGGGTTCGTCGCCTTGGCCTACGAAGCCGGTGACACCGGGGGTGTTGCGGACGACGTACCAGGAATCTTCGTCCATGATCAACTGCACCAAGATGTAACCGGGAAATACGCGCCGTTCTACGGTGCGCCGCTTACCATCTTTGATCTCTATTT
The DNA here is from genome assembly GCA_020634515.1 of Ardenticatenales bacterium. Lineage (NCBI taxonomy): Bacteria > Bacillati > Chloroflexota > Ardenticatenia > Ardenticatenales > Ardenticatenales bacterium. The sequence continues at coordinate 137,383 of JACKBL010000009.1, forward strand.
CTTCTTCGGTGGGTACAACGACATCGAAGATTTTGTGCTGCATATTCATCGTTTCGATGCGCTGCTCAATGCTATGGCGGACTTTGTTTTCGTAGCCGGAGTAGCAATGGACGACGTACCAGTTTGCGTCTTCTTTCATGGTCGCCGTCGGCGTATTCAAATCGTTTGGTTCGTTCGCCATATTTACACCTGTTTCGACGATCGCGAGCAGTCTGGCCCGTGCCGTTTGATCTGCTGGACGTGCATACGCCAGAAGTCACTCGCGCGCGGCGCTATTGGCGCGGCGCCGCGCCCGCAAGTCGGCGACAGTCACCACACAATCACGTGATCAGAGTTAGTATCAGGTTGAGCAAACTGGAGAAAGCGAAGTCCAAGAAGCCCAGGAAGATGGCCATGCCGGCAGTAACGCCGAGGACGATCAGCGTGAGGCGCTGCGATTCTTCGCGTGTGGGCCAGGTTACTTTATACAGTTCGCCGCGTGTTTCCCGCAGATATTTGATGACGGGGTTTACTTTGGCTGGCGCTTTTTTTTCTTGTGCCACGTTATAACATCCCTTGCACGATGCGGATTCATAAAATAGCAGGCTGCTGTACTGATTGCTCTCACAGCAGCCTGCCATCGTGAAATACAGGGGGTGCAGGAATCGAACCCGCAGCCTGCGGTTTTGGAGACCGCCGCTCTGCCAATTGAGCTAACCCCCTACAAAACCACGCTTATATTGTAGATCAGCGTGTCTCGCGGTGCAACCGGTGTTGCCGGCATCTGGGGCAATACTTCATGATTTCCAGACGGTTCGGGTCGTTGCGCCGATTCTTTTCGCTGGTGTAATTGCGCTCTTTGCATTCGGTGCAGGCGAGCGTAATCAGTGACCGTACTGCTTTCTTAGCCATAATGTTTATCCCACCAGGTCGCGCCTGTAGTTTTGTGTGTGTGGAAAAATGCCGGCATGGCGATCATGCGGTGGCGTGACCATTATGCCGGCATTCCCTATTACTCCAAAATCTTCGTAATGACGCCGGCGCCCACGGTCACGCCGCCTTCACGGATAGCGAAACGACCACCCGCTTCCAACGCCACCGGCGTAATCAACTCCACCAGCATGTTCACGTTGTCGCCCGGCATCACCATTTCCACACCTTCGGGAAGCGTAATCGTACCCGTCACGTCCATCGTGCGGATGTAGAACTGCGGCCGATACCCGGGGAAGAACGCCTTGTGCCGTCCCCCTTCGTCCTTGCGCAGCACGTACACTTCCCCTTCAAACTTCTTGTGTGGCGTGATGCTCTTCGGCTTCGCCAGCACTTGACCGCGCTCCACCTCGTCACGTCCCACACCGCGCAGGAGCAAGCCAGCATTGTCGCCCGCTTCCACCTTGTCCAGCGTCTTGTGGAACATCTCCATCGAGGTCACAATCACCTTGCGGATGTCGTCGCGCAGCCCGACGATTTCTACTTCCTCGCCCGGCTTGAGCACGCCGCGCTCCGCGCGACCCGTGACCACCGTTCCCCGCCCCTTGATGGAGAACACGTCTTCCACCGGCATCAGGAACGGCTTTTCCACGTCTCGCTCTGGCTGCGGAATGTACTCATCCACCACGCGCATCAACTCCCAGATGCAGGCATACTCCGGCGCGTCCGGGTCTTTGCTCTCGCACTCCAGCGCATGGAGCGCGCTGCCGCGCACGATGGGGGTCTCGTCCCCAGGGAACTCGTAGATGTCCAGCAGTTCCCGCAGTTCCAATTCCACCAGTTCCAACAGCTCCTCGTCATCCATCATGTCGCATTTGTTCAGGAAGATGACCATGGCCGGCACTTCCACCTGCCGCGCCAACAGCACATGTTCCCGCGTCTGCGGCATTGGCCCGTCCGGCGCCGCCACCACCAGAATTGCGCCGTCCATCTGCGCCGCGCCCGTGATCATGTTCTTGATGTAGTCACGATGCCCCGGGCAGTCTACGTGCGCGTAGTGGCGATGCTCCGTCTCGTATTCGACATGGGCGATGGCGATGGTGATACCGCGCTCTTTTTCTTCTGGCGCGTTGTCAATCTGGTCGAAGGCGCGGAAATCCGCCCATCCCTTCAGGGACAGCGTCTTGGTGATGGCCGCGGTGAGCGTGGTCTTACCATGGTCAATGTGACCAATGGTGCCGATATTGACATGTGGTTTCTCACGTACGAATTTTTCCTTGCCCATAGTTTAGAATCTCATTCCTTTGTTACTAACGTGCCCATACGACACGGCGATTGCCCACGGGGGTCTCGCATCAACTAGAAAAGCACGATTCGCACACATACACCGGATTAGAGCGGAAACCAGATAAGACAACCAGGTTGTTTTCTTGCCGCTCCTCCAAGTTGACGATGTCATTCGATACTTCATGGCCTTATCAGCAGGGGCTGGCAATGCCATGCTCTATTTCATCGTCAGCCCTTTACTGGCGCTACCTTGAACGACGTTATCCATATGGATAAACATGCCGGTAGTCGCCCCGCGATTTCCATCTCACCAGAGCGATGAAATCAGGCCTGGAAATCGACGCCTACTCACAACAATACCCCGCTTCCAGGATGGGAGCGGGGTGTAAAGCCCACGATGGGACTTGAACCCATGACCTCATTCTTACCAAGAATGTGCTCTGCCTGCTGAGCTACGTGGGCAATCAGGTTGGCTAGGCGGGTGTTGTGGCGTAGATGCCGGCATCGTACCCGCGAGTGAGTAGTAGTGGGCCAGGTAGGACTCGAACCTACGAAGGCGTTCCGCCAGCGGATTTACAGTCCGCCCCCTTTGCCGCTCGGGACACTGACCCATTCTGATTTTGCAAATGTGCAACGTACAGGCCCATATGAGCCTGTTCAGAGCCGACGATGGGAATTGAACCCATAACCTATGCTTTACAAGAGCATCGCTCTGCCGATTGAGCTACGTCGGCAAGGTGTTCCGCACCATCTCGTATACTCTGATACAGACCAACAAGTATAGACAGTTAAGGACCATTCGTCAACATCCGCGACGGGAAATTTGCCGCGAATCTGAAAAATGGTTCCCGGCACTGTTTGGGTGCGCGTTGTTTCGTTGCTCGCGCCGCTTGACGAACTCGCCTGCAATATGCTATATTGTCGTCGGCAACGAGTTCTCACGGTCAGATACCAGGTAACATCGTATCTGTCGATTTCAGAGGAAACAAGCACATAATGATAATGGTCGCCTCCCCAACTGCCTTCATGTTGCTGACTGTCAAAGCAGCTTCTTTTGGCGTGCCTTATCGGAGTGTGCCTGCGCGTTGTTAACATAACTGGGTGACATCCCCCTTGATGAGTAACGGCCGCGGCATATCTTGCTCGCGGTCGTTTTTGTTTCCCCTTTCTTGCGCAAACGCATAGGGATGTGGCAAATGATCGCCACAGGACTGCCTGGCCTCCAAGTTGTCGCCTCATCTCCGCGATAGATGGGACGGCAAGCGAGATTATACCATGTCCCTTCTCACTTTTTATCACCTCTCTCAATCCTATGGCGCTGTGGATATCTTCAGCGGCCTTTCCGCCAACATGCCCCATCAGGCACGAATTGGCCTCGTAGGCGCGAATGGCATTGGCAAAACCACCCTGCTGCGCATTTTGGCCGGGCTGGAAAAGCCCACCGGCGGCCAGGTTCATCTTGCTCGCGGGACGCGGTTAGGCTATTTGCGCCAGGAGGCCGAGCAGGCTTTTGCCGCTGCCCAGAATACTGTCTACACGGAGATGCTGACGGTCTTTCCCGAACTGCGACAGCAGCAAGCGCAGTTACGTCAGATGGAGGCAGATATGGGGCAGGGCGAACTGACCCCTTCTCTGCTGGAAGCGTATGGAGTTCTGCTGGAAAGCTTTGAGCAGGCCGGCGGATATGACTATGAACTGCGTATTCAGCAGGTGCTGACAGGTCTGGGTTTCGCCGAGGCTGATTGGCATCTTCCCCTGGAACATTGCAGCGGCGGGCAGAAAACGCGCGTGCTTCTGGCTCGTCTCCTGTTGGAAGAGCCGGACCTGCTGATTCTTGACGAACCGACCAATCACCTGGATGTCGTGGCGGTGGAGTGGCTGGAAAACAGGTTGCGCACCTGGAAAGGGGCGATGCTTGTGGTCAGCCATGATCGCTATTTCCTGGATAAGGTTGTCAATACGATCTGGGAGATGAGTCGCAATGGGTTGGAGGAATACCGCGGCGGCTACACGGCCTACATGGGGCAGCGGGAAGATCGGTGGGCGCTGCGGGAGACGGAATTTGTGACTGTGAAGGAGCGTTTTCTGAAAGACCTGGATTTTGTGAAGCGGAACATTGCCCGCGCCAGCACCAGTGACCGGGCAAAGGGGTTGCTGGAACGTCTGATCCGTGAAGTAAAGGCCGTGGAAAATGCCGGCACGCAGGCCCTAAACATCAGTTGGTCTCGCTTTTCCGCCGAAATGGGCGTTTCCGGAACCAACTGGAGCGTCGCCGAAGTCGAAGGTCACATCAAAGCCCTCGCCTCCCCCAATCCACACCGTACGCCGCTCGTCATGCGGCTGCAACCCGGACACCGCAGCGGGCGGATGGTGCTACGCAGCAAAAACCTGGTCGTCGGATACCCGGACAAGCCCCTGTTCCAGGCGGACGACATCGAATTGACACGCCAGACCCGTGTCGCCCTGATTGGCCCCAACGGCAGCGGCAAATCCACCTTTCTGCGTACCGTGATGGGCGAGCTTGAACCGCTGGCCGGACGCCTCTGGCACGGAGCCAGTTTGCGGATACGCTATTTTGCCCAGGCACACCAAACACTGGACCCGACCAGATCGGTTCTGGACGAACTGCTGTCGCAGCGCCACATGTTAGTGAGCGAAGCGCGTCATCACCTGGCCCGCTACCTGTTTCGCGGAGACGACGTATTCAAGCCTGTTGGCTCCCTCAGCGGCGGAGAGAGGGGGCGATTGGCCCTGGCTCTTCTGGCGCTGGACACCGCCAATTTCCTGCTTCTGGATGAGCCGACCAATCACCTGGATATCCACGCGCAAGAGGTGTTGCAGACCGCGCTACAAGCTTACCAGGGGACCGTGCTGCTGGTTTCGCACGACCGCTATCTGATTGACCGATTGGCGACGCAGATATGGGAACTGCGGGATGGACGACTGCGCGTTCACGAAGGCAGCTATCAATCGTTCCTGGCGGCGCGAGAGCGGGAAGCGGTCACATCCAGCCTGTCGCCGCTGCCGCCGACGGTGGCGAGAAATGGCGTGGTGCGGACCGCGGCGGTGTCCGTAACGGAAATCGAGGCGCGGATTGCCGACCTGGAAGCGACACTGTTTCGCCTGGGGCAGCAAATGGAGGTGGTGACGACAAACCAGCAATGGGCGGAGATCACGGCACTAAATCAGCAGTACGGCGCGGCGGAGGCAGAACTGGCGCGGCTCATGGTCCACTGGGAAAAGTCGGCGGCCGTCTAGCGCGAGTCGCCGGTTTACGACCGGCGACCTTGTCCCCACCTGCAAACGACTGGCGCGGGCCAGTAGTGTATCATTCGTGTCAGTCAGGTTATAGTTGACTCTACTGAAAAAAGGTCAAAAACCGGGTTTTTACACATGAACCACTCTGGTAATTTTTGCCGGACAATCGAAAAACCCGGTTTTTTCAGTGAACTCATAGTTAAGGGTGGCAGTGATGCAAACCCCATCGCCGCCAGGGAAACCATTATGCGTCCTATCCATCGTTGCTCCGTCATTTCGCTTATTGGCGTCCTTTGCTGCCTGGTGGCGATTGGCTGCCGCCCGGCGGTGGAGCCGTCCTCTACGCTTCTCCCGCCACCGGAAATATCCATGAATCCGACACGCACACCCCCTGATTCTTCGCCCACCCCGCGTCCGACGGACATGCCCGTGCCGTTCCGCCTGCCCGTGGATGCCGCGCCCGCCGCGGGGTTTACCTATCTTCGGGCCGATGGCAATCGCCTGGTGTCCGGGCAAGGCCATCTGCCGCGGACGTTGCCACTGGACATACCCCTGGCGGGTGTGCCGCAATGGATTGCCGCCGCTGCCTATGACCGGGGTGTTGTCTGGGCGGTGGTGCTGGCCGATGGACGCACGCAGGCGTTCTACGTGCGGGAGAGGGTGGTGCAGCCCATACCCATTGTTCCGGACCGGGTCGAAAATGTGCCGCCGATGCTGCTGGTGCAGCGCGGTGAAGCCCGCCTGATGATTCCGCCCACGTCCCGTCATGGTGATACGCATCCGGTGATTATTGATCAGGCGGAGGGTATCTGGGCGTTTACGTATGTGGATGGCCGCTTGAATGTGATGCAGCAGCGAGAGCCACTGCCACCGGGGACGTTGGCGGTGGATGCGCTGCCCGACGCGCGCATTCTGGTGGACGAGCGACAGCGCCTGCTGCTGCTCAGCGGACCTACCGACCGGTACGGCCATGCCGTTTTGGGGGACAATCTGGAGGCCGGCAGCATCACGCTGGTTGATACGCGCCCAGAGATTGGCGTGGTGCGTGTCATTGACGTGCCCGCGCCTGCCGTTATTGAGGGTATTGCCCCTATTTGGGCGGACCTGGACGGGGATGGGCAGCGGGAGATAATCGTCACGCAGTCTACGGACGACGCGGGGGCGCAAGTGGTGGTGTACGACGAATCAGGCGCGCAGGTTGCCGTCGGCCCGGCCGTGGGGCGCGGCTTCCGCTGGCGGCATCAAATTGCGGTGGCTACGTTTGGGCCTGATGGTGAACTGGAATTGGTGGATGTGCTCACGCCGCATATTGGCGGGGTGGTGACGTTTTATCAGTGGCGAGGGACGGCGTTGCAGGTAACGGCGCAACTGGCGGGTTATACGTCGCACGTTTTGGGGACGCGCAATCTGGATATGGCGGCGGCGGGGGATTTTGATGGGGATGGACGGGTGGAGTTGCTGTTGCCGGCACAGGACCGGAGCAGTCTGGGTGCGGTGCGGCGAACGAGGGATGGCGCGGAGACGGTTTGGGTGCTGCCGTTGCCGGCATTGTTGCAGAGCAACCTGGCCGCGGCACAAGGTCAGGACGGGCGGATTGTCGTGGGCGCGGGGCTGGCTGATGGCACGCTGCGGCTGTGGGGACCGTAGATGGTAAACGACTACTGCTTGTGGCGCAAAATGCCGGCATTCCAGTACCATGCCAGCGTCTCTCGTGCCCCTTCCGCAAACGGCGTTGGACAAAAACCCAACCCCGCCTGCGCTTTCGCATTGGAAACAGGCCAATCCTGAAAAACGTAGTGAGCCAGGTTGTTCGCATAAAACGGCTCCCGCCCGGTCACATGCGCCGTCGCCGTCATCAAGCGCGCCAACAACAGCGCCGCGCCCACGGGAACGGGAAACCGGAAGCGGGAAATGCCCGCCAGGTCACTGACCAGATCGTTGGCCTCGTTATGGGTGAGCGACGCGCCACAGATGTTATACACTTCTCCTGGTTGGCCCGCCGTCAGCGCCCGTTCGATTCCTTGCGCCACGTCCGGCACAAACGCCGGAAAAGTAATATGGCGACCTCCATTGACCTTGATACGCCAGCCGCGCAGCGGCTCCTCAAAAAAGAGCCGATTGAAGGCATAGCGCCCCCAGGGGCCATAAAAAGCGCCCGGACGCAGCACGATAACGGGCAAACCGTGGTCGTGCCAGGCCGCCAGTGCGCGCTGCTCGCCGACCAGTTTGCTCTGTTGGTAGGCATCTTGTGGTTGGCAAGGGGTTGCTTCATCAATGAGGACGCCTGGCCGGGCCTGTCCGACGACGACGACAGTGGAAACGTGGACAAACCGCGTTGCTTGCGCGTTGATGGCTCCCGCCAGCACTGCTTCCGTCCCCAGTACATTTGTACGCCAAAAATCGTCCGGTTTGCCCCAGAAGCGGAAGTGGCCTGCTGCGTGAATGATGGTGTGGCAGCCCTGGCACGCCTGGGAAACGGCGGCGGCATCACTGATGTCATCCGCATATGCCAGTTCCACCCCATGCTGTTGCAGCCGGTCCACGTTGCTGCCGGGGCGCACGAGGGCGCGCAGCGAATAGCCCGCGCGCGCCAGACGCGGAATCAAGTTGTGGCCTAAGAACCCCGTTGCCCCCGTAATTAAAATCATGGCTATCGTTGGCGCATCAGTTTTGCTTTCGCATAAAAGGTACCCCAGGAGGGACTCGAACCCCCAACCTGCGGATTAGAAGTCCGACGCTCTATCCTTTGAGCTACTGGGGCGGATACAGGTGAGCTAATTCTAATCGGTGGGGGGGGATGCGTCAACCAGGCGCGTCAGGCTGCCGTTTTCAATGAAGGCGAGCAGGCTTTCCAGGTCAGGGAGGATGTGACTGGCGCAGTATTTGACGACCCAGTTGTGCAAAAGGGGGGTGACGACGAGGATGGGTTTGCCGGCATTATGCGCTGTCCACATCTCAATGGCCGTCCCCATACTTGCCTGTGGCACGTAGGCAATCACCAGATCGGCCTGACCGGCCAGGCGCGTCATATCCTGAAAAGTTGTTCGCACCTGGGTGTCGTTATATGACAGGCTGTTGGGGTGAAGGGCGAGTGGGTCCACGATCTCGGCGGCCGGGAGGTGAGTGATGAGTGCCTGGGTGATGCGAGCGCGGTAAGATTGGCTGTCCAGGTCATTCTCCTGGCGCGAACCTTGCATAATGCCGGCAATAAATACACGCATAATTCAGATTTGGTCTCTCCGTATTTTAATCCATCGTCAGCCTAAATGCCGGCAAGCCACGGCCCAGCGCAACCCCCATCGAGGCTCGTTCGTGCCGGCAAGAACAGGAATGACCGCAAGGACAGCCCCTAATCTGAACGCAGGGGGCGAATGCCCAGGAAGACCTCTCTTCCTGTCAGTGTGCGCAGAATCACATCAGGAGAACGCTGGACACGTTCCGCCAGCTCGCGCGCACTCATCGGTTGATTCGCATTCCCTAACAAGACATAAAAAACGGCGTCCACCAACGCGGCTTGCTGGATCCGATCATGAGGCATGGACTTAATGAAGGATTGCAGCAGATATTGAAAGCCATCCACCTGTCTTACTTCTCCCGTTTTCATATCGACCACGTCAACAATACTTGCTTCCGCATCCAGCGAGATATCGTCACTGATTGGTAGCCGAGCCAACAGGTAGGTCTTCAGATCGAGACCAGACTGGTCCCACCAATCATAGTCAATATAAAAACCGGTGTCTTCGGTAAATGGCCGCAAAATCGGCGCGGGATTTGGTCTTGTCAAAGTAACTCCTGAAATCTCATAGACCCGTAAACAAGGTCTGCAAAGGCTGATACACAGCTTCCAAGAAGCTATTCAGCTTCCAGGAAGGTTCCGGGATACCAGATTATTTTCGCTGCCAGCGGCTGGCATCAAACTGCCAGTAATGGTCTCCCATGCCGCGGAAAGCCGGCGTGCGCACCAATTCGGCAAAGACAGGGCCAGGCGGCACGCGGCGCAGCATGTTCACAGCGCTGTAGATTGTTTTTGCATGGACGGTGTTTTGTGGGTTCATTCTTGCCAGTTCTGGCACGATTTCCGCCAGCAGCGAAGACAACTGGCGCTGGTTGGCATCGGCGCGCCGCCAGAGGACATCCACGGCAGCCACAAAATCCGTACCCACGATCATCAAATCATCGTAGTCCGCGCCAATGGCGCGCCGCTGCAAATCGAATTTGAGCTGATTATCCTCCACGGATGCCAGCCGTACCCACTCTTTCTTGTCGCGGCGGCGGTCAAAGTTGAGCAGCACCACACCCGGCTCTGGCCCGGCCTTCAGGCTGACATAGGCCCCCACGGGAATCTGGTTCTCTTCGTACCAATCCTTGAAGCCATAGATGTAGCGACCAGGCTGCACCACCCAGCCATCAACGGTCTCGTTGGTGAATTCGTCAATGAGTTGGATGGTTTGGCGCGGCGACAGACCCAGCGGGAACAGGGAACGTGTGTGGCTGTTCAGGGGCAGCGTGCCGGCCCAGCGGTGCGGATAGGTGAGGACGAGACGCACCTCCGTGGTCGGGATAACGGAGGCGCTCACGTCTGACCATTCGTCGTCCAGTTCCCGTTCTAGCAGCATCAACTGTGGACTGAGCAGGGCGCGGTCATAGGGAATGGGTTTGTACACCAGTCGACCGGGTATTTCGCGCACGCCTTCTGGCTCCATGCGGCGCAGGAACCAGGCGACTTTGCCTTTGGGCGCCACTTCGTCGAATCGGTTATCGTTCAGCAGGCCATAGTTGAGGGAAAAGATTTGTGTCTGACGGTTGCCGCCCGGATCCAGGTCAAGATAGGTGACGATTTCTTCCGTGGGCAGTGGGCCGCCGAAGTTCATTTCCAGCACGGCTTCGGTGATGTGCAGGTGGCCGATGTTGATGTCCGCGAGTAGACCCTTGATCAGCCATAATCTGCCCAGGCGGACAAATTCGGAATGGGCATTGAGGGTGGCGGCGAGTCGCTCTATTACGCTATTGCCGTAAAGCGCGAACAGTTCGTCTACGTCTATGTTGTCGATCTGGGAGGAGAGGTCGCCGCTTTCCTGGTTCAGAACGTGGTCGGCCACTAAATCGGCGGCGAATTCGCGGGTTTTGCCGGCAATTTCCACAGCCACCACGTTAAAATTCCCGTACTCACGATTGTAGCCGGCGCGCACGGACTTCACCTTGCCCGCGGCGAATTTTAGGGCGGGGAAGATGATCTCCTCTCCTACTTCATAGCCTTTGCGCGGCTGGTACACCGTGCGCCCCGCAAGGCGACGTTTCACTTCCTGCGCTTCCGCCGTGACGCGATTTTGCATAATGGCACGCGCCAACTCGCTGATTTCCTGCGGCTGCTCAACTTCCAGGAAGTGATTGTAAAGGAATTCGATGTCGGATTCCTGAAGGGTGAAGTTAGACACCCAGTATTCTCGCGTCCGGGTTTGGGGTTGAATCACAACTTTCTCCTGACTGCATAACGGCTTTTGTACACCTGAACCCCCATCAATGCTTTACGCAACACCACGCATTAACCAATGATGTTGTCATTGTATCGCACGCTGGCGTTGTCAATAGATCAGCGCTTCGCTTTCCCCCTGGCGCGGGCTAATCGGTAGGCTGATACCTCACGCCAGGTCGCTGTCTGTTCGTTGCCAGTAGTAGCAACAGTGTGGCATCGGCTGACAATGAGCGAATAGGGACTGAGGCACAATGAGAAATTATACCAATGCCACCAGCCCCAGGCAAAGTCAGCCAAAACGCGCGAATGGCGCGGGGTGCGTGGTGATGATGGGGCTTTATTCTCCGAACCGCCCGATGAGGGTGGCTTGCGCCAGGATGTGGCCTTTGCTGGCGGAGAGGAGGGTGGATTTGTCTTGTACCTGGCTGGGATCGAGGCGGATGTCCAGGGCGTATAGGGTGAAGATGTAACGATGGATGCCGCGCGGGGGGCAGGGGCCATCATACCTGGCGGCGCGGCGGCTGTTCTGTCCCTGGCGGTTGCCGTCTGCCAGGGATTCGCCGGCGGGCACGTTTTCGGGGAGGGCGCGCAGGTCGGGAGAGAGGTTGAAGAGAACCCAATGTACGAAGGGGGTGCTGCCGGCATCTGGGTCTTCTACCAGCAACGCGAAACTTTGCGTACCGGGGGGTGGCTCCGTCCACGCCAGCGGCGGCGAGATGCCCGTGGCCTCGGCGCGACACGTATACACTTCGGGTATCATGCCATCTGGCGCAAAGGCGGTGCTGGTGAGCGAGAAGCCCGCCGCCACGGGAACCGAGGTTGTTTCATGGGCCGGGACGGTCATCACCGGCGCGTCCATCGGCCCCGTGCAGGCGACCAGTGTCCATAGAATGCCGGCAATCAAGAGCAAGCGACGGTGCATTTTGACTTTCCTGGCGTTGCCCGCGTCATGGCGTGATGACGGGGAATAGTTGTTCCAGCCATTGCAGCGGATTGACGGGATGGTTCATGATGCGCACGTCCCAGTGTAAGTGGGGTCCGGTGGAAAGGCCGGTTGTGCCCAATTCGCCGATCACCTGCCCAGCTTCCACGTGGTCGCCCACGTTGACTTCCAGTTTTTGCAGGTGGTAGTAGCCGGTCATGACGCCCAGGCCGTGGTCAATGATGATCACATTGCCGCGCACTTGCATGGGTTGGCTGGCGACGATTGTGCCGGCATTAGGGGCGAGGACTTTTGTGCCGGCATAATCCGCAAAATCCGTGCCGCTGTGAAAACTATCGTAGGGGCCGCCATTATACGAGCGGGCAATGCCATACCCCGCCGTAATCTGCGTACCGCTGATAATGGGCTGCTGGAACAGCCCCGTCCACTGCTGCACCGGCGTAAATTGACCGTAAATCGAGGCCAATAGCTCATTTTCCGCATTCACCACATCGGGAGCCAGCAAATACCCCTTCTCTTCGGGAACTGTCAACTCCTGCCGCCCGTAATCATATGCGTCCACCTGTACCCATTGGCGCAGCGGCGTCCACGGGCGACTACCGCTGCCGCCCAGCATCAGTTCATACACGCCTGGCCTGGTGAATGCGCCCAGGCCAATCATCGTGATAAAGCCATCGCCATAGGGCGCAAATTGCAGCGATTGGTCCAGAAATTGGCCGCTGGGCTGCCCATCCAGGTTGTTTTGTACGTACAGCGACATAGCCCGCCCCTGCTGTACGGGGAGGGGACCGAGTTCGACGCGCACCCAGTCGCCGGGCAAGTCCTGGAAGCGGGCGTCACCGGGGAGGCGCAGGCGCTGACCGGCGTAAAGCTGCGTTGGATAGGGAAGCTCGTTGAATTGGGCCAGGGCCATGGGGGTCATGTCGGCGGCGGCGGCCAGCATGAGGAGCGATTCCCCCGGCTGCACCAGATGCGGGCGACCGGTGAGGGGGACGGGGCTGGAAGAACCGGTGCGGCTGATGATGGTCAGGGATTTGCCGGCAATCAACTCGCGTGGATTCAGTAGACGATTGGCGGCGACGATGTCGGCGACGGTGGTATTGAAATCCGCCGCCAGGCTTTCCAGGGTGTCGCCCAACCGCACCACGTAATTGGCGTCAAATGGGTCGCCGCTGGTGTCGGGTATTATCAGTTCTTGCCCTACGTAGAGGAAACTGGGGTCGGCGATGCTGTTTGCTTGCAGCAGGCGCTCCACGCTCAGGCCATAATCGCCGGCAATGCTGGTGAGCGTTTCTCCATCCTGAACGATGTGGACTTTGGGGATGGGCGGTTCCGCCGGGGCGGCCTCCGTGGGGGCGGGCGTGGGGTCCGCCGTTTGGGCCAGGGCGGTGGGCGCCACGGCCAGCAGGGCGATAAGGCTAAGAATGAGAAGAAGTCGTTTGCTCATAATGACGATGATTTAGAACACGAACGGCGGGCAGGGAGAAGGGTCATGGGAAGCTCTGTTAGCCTGTTTTGCCCGACCGGCCTGTGTTTGGGAGACAGGCGCGCTCCGCTTTGGCTTATGCCTGGACAAAGGTGAGGGTGTCGCCGATGCGCACGTGGCGCAAGATGGCGGGCGCGGTTTCGATGACGTAGCGGGCGGGGGCGGCGGGGATGTAGGAGAGTCGCCACGGCTTTGCCAGGACGGTGTGGACAACGATGCCGGCATCATTGACCCACACCACCCCCAATGGCATGAACACAAACAGCATGTGAATGGACGTGTTCAGGCGGCTGTCTTCTTTCTCCACCAGCACCAACCCCTCACCGTCGGCCAGGTGGCGGCGAAACGTGAACCCGCGCAGACGGCTGGCGAACGTGTCGCACCACCTGGCCCGCGCCAGCAGCGTCTCACCGGTTTCTGCGTGAATAATGTGACGATAGATCATGAAGTATGAGGTATGAGGTATGAGGTATGAGGTAGGAGGTAGGAGGTAGGAGGTAGGAGGTGTGCCGCTCATTTTCCTTTGAATTCGGGGGGGCGGCGGGTGAGGAAGGCCTGTACGCCTTCCTGGAAGTCGGCGCTGGACATGAGGTGGCTTTGCGCCCATCCTTCCAGCATCAGGCCGCGGTCGATGTCCGCCAGCCCGTCCACGACGCGCTTGGCCATGCCCACGGCCAGGGGTGCGGATTGGCTGATTTCGGCGGCCAGTTCTTCGCCGCGCGCCAGCAGGTCCGCCGCGGGCGCGACGTGGTTGACGATACCCCACCGCTCGGCCCAGGCGGCGTCGATGTGACGCCCGCTGAAGATCAGCTCTTTGGCCCGTCCGGGACCGACGAGGCGGGTGAGGCGGGTGGTTCCGCCGACGTCGGGGATGATGCCCAGGCGCGTTTCCGGCAGCCCCAGCATGGCGTCATCGGCGGCGATGCGGATGTCGCAGGCGAGTGCCAGTTCCAGGGCCAGGCCGAGGCAGTAGCCGTGCAGCAGGGCGATGGTCGGTTTTTCCAATCGCTCCAGTTGGGTGAGGATGGCCTGGAAGTCGTGGGTGATGGTGCGCATTTGCCGCATCCAGGTGTCGCCATATTTTTGGGCGAGGAGGAGGAAGCTGCTGACGTCAATGCCGGCACTAAACACCTTCCCCGCGCCCCGAATCAACACCACCCGCGCTTCCGCTGCGCGCCCCGCCTGCGCCACCGCCGCCCCAAACTGCTCATAAAGCGGCAAATTAATCGCATTCCGTTTATCCGGGCGATTCAGCGTAATCTCAAAAATCGTCCCCCGCCGTTCCGTCAAAACAAGTTGTTCCATCATACCTTTCCCATTAACCTCCCCACACCTTCATACCTCATACCTTCATACCTCATACCTTCATACCTCATACCTTCATACCTCATACCTATTAATCCCCGGCGCCAACATCGCCTCCGGCGTATCCCAGGCCGCTCTTGGCTGCCACGGCTTCTTTTCCTCGATGTCTAACCATTGACTCAGTAGCCAGACGGCGGCATACGTGAACGTGACGCCGCCGACCATCCAGGTGACTGCGCCGCCCAGGTGGAAGCTCTCCAACGGCGTGATGGTGAGCCAGGGAAGGGCGGGCGTAGGGTAATTGTACTCTGTATGCTCTGTAAACAGGAAGAAAAGGCCGCTGATTTTGATGGGCAGCGCGCCAATGGCGGTGTAGGCGATGTGCGGGATGCGCGGCAGCGGCTGGTGCAGGCGGGGCGTGGCGGCGGTGATGTGCCACCAGTAGAGCGCGCCGGCGGCGGCCAGGCTGAGCAGGGCTAGATCGCGCAGCCAGGGGTGGTCCAGTGTGGTTTGGTGCAGCGTGGGGTCGTACCACAGCCAGGCGGCGGCGACGAAGGCCAGCAGAACGGGACCTTTGCCGGTGACGCGGCGTAATCGCTCCGGCCAGTGATGGTGTGTTTCTCGTTGTTGTCGCAGGTGGGCGCGCCAGGATGCCGGCATTCCATACCACAAAAACGGTAGCGGATTGGGGATGAAAAAGAGGCAAGGGATGAGGGTGAGCAGCAGCAAATGCTGCGCCACGCCCAGGAAAAAGAACTGCGTCGCCAGGTAATCCAGGGGAGAAACGAGGCTGATGAGGAGCAGCAGCAAGCTGGCGAGGAAGATGGACAGGAGACCGGGGGAGGCGAGAGCTTGCAGCGCGTGGCTGTCCGGCGGCTGTTTGCGCAGCCATAACCAGCCGCGGACGTAGAAAATGCCGGCAATCACCGCAAACAGTATCACCAACGGGCGCATATGCCACGACAGCGTGAGGATATTCATGCTCATGCCGCTAAGTGTATCAAACAAAGGCGGAAGGCAGAAGGAAGAAAGCGGAAGGGCGGGCTTTCCTACAAACCTTTAATCTGTAGTGGCGGTCACCAGCGGGACCACGCGCGTCATCGCCAGCCAGGCGAGAGCCATAAAGACCATGCTGAAGGGGTAGAGCCAGCGGTACTGGTCGCCAAGTGTGTCCACGACGACGCCGCCCAGGGTGGGGCCGAGGACGGCGGCTAACTGGGAGGAGAAGTAGTAGAGGCCGGTGTACGCGCCGATCTTGCGTTCGTCGCCGTAATCGTAGACGAGGGGCAGGCTGTTGACGTTGACCAGTGCCCAGAAAATGCCGGCAATCACCAACACCACCACAAACGTCACCGTCCCCTGAATCACGAAATAACTGAGCGCAAACAACAGCGTCAGCCCCAGCAGCCCCGTCTGAATCGTGCGCCGCCGCCCCCATCGCGTCCCCAACAGCCCCGCCGGCCACGCCATCAACGCGAAGGCAATCGGAACCGCGCCCGCCAGGATGGACGCCCGCCCCGCTTCGATCCCCAGCGTAAAAACGGCAAACGACGACAGCCCCGCCTCCAGCGCATTAAAGCCCATGAACCAGAACAGGATCGCCAGCAGCACCCACAACCCGCTCTTATCCGATTGGGCGAACATCAGGCGCAAATGCGTCAGCACCCCCGACAGTTCCGCCTCGCGCGCCTCCTGCGCGTGCCCCAACGTGCGCGGCTCGCGCACCAGGGCCACGGCTACCCCCAACGCCAACACCAACAACGCCGCCCCCATGATGAACGGCGCCGACCGTCCTAGCCGCGTGAACAACATGCCGCCGAGGACAAACGCCAGGATCGCGCCCAACCCGCCCATCAGGTTGATGATGCCGTTGGCTTTGCTGCGTTCGGCAGGCGTGTACAGGTCGCCCAGCCAGGCAACGGTGGGGGAGCGGAAGAGGGCCATGCCCACGTTGGTGATCAGGATGAAGGCCGCCAGCGCCAGCGCCGTTTTCGCCAGGGGAATGGACACAAACCCCAGCACGGCGATGGGCACGCCCAGGATGATCCACCCTTTGCGGCGGCCAAAGCGGTTCCAGGTGTGGTCGCTGCGCTCGCCCACCCAGGGCTGCACGAACACGTTGATCAGGTTGTCCCACGTCATGATGAACAGGGCCAGCGAGGGTGGCAGGGCGAAACCGACCACGGCGGGGATTTCGCGCCCTGCCGCCAGCAGTTGCCGCTCAAATTCCGGGTTGCCTGCCTGCAAAAAAATGGGGATGTACTGGTTGAAGATGGGCCAGATAATGCTGATGCCCAGGAATCCGAACCCGACGATGGCCGTTTTTTTGTAATCAAACTTCGCCATTCTTGTTGCCCTCCAGAAGTCGGGCCTCCCCGCCCGACCCGCCAAACCAGAATTTGAGTACCTTGTCAATGAAGTTTTATTATGACGATTGGAGTCGAGGCTTTAGCCGGGTCAACCCCCATATGTGGCCCGGCTGAAGCTTCGATGCCAAAAACGCCAGCGTCCGACTGTGGGAAAGTCAGGCTGGCAGGATGTCCAGCAGTTCGCTCAGGTAGGTGATGGTGTAATCGGGGGTGACGCCGTTGAGGGCGCGGTCCAGGTGGGGCGGGCGGATGAGGACACTGGTCATGCCGGCATTTTTCGCACCAATCACATCATGCGCGGGACGATCCCCCACATACATCGCCTCGTCCGGGGCGGTGTCCAACATCGTCAGCGCCCGCTGGAAAATGGCCGGATGCGGCTTCATGTAGCCCGTTTCCCCGGACGTGATGCGCACCGGGAAAAACTCCAGCAGATCGTAGATTTCCAACTCAATGTCCCGCATCCACATCGGCGTGAACGAGTTCGTAATCAGACCCAGCCGATAGCCGCGCCGGCGCAGCGTCGTCAACACCTCATGCGCATCCGGGAAAGGAACCACGCCCGGAATCGGCTGCCAGTCGTATGCTTGCAGCAGCGCCATCTCGTCAAACTGCCCCATATCAATGCCGCAAGCCCGCAGCGTATAGTTGAGGGCATCTTCGATACGCGCGGCGGTCCAATCCACTCTGGCCTCGTCCCACACTGCCTCGATAAACTGGATCAATCCCTGGGAGAAATCGGCCAGCGGCGGCAGTTCGTAGCCCAGATCACGCAGATAGGCGTGGACGCCGGCGGCGCGTGCTTGCTGAAAGGCGCGCCAGTTCAGCGTCCCTTGCGACCAATCAAGCAGCGTGTCATCCAGATCAAAGATAACGGTTGTGACGGTTTTGTTCATGAATGACCAAAACCCGGTTTCTTCTCAGAAACCGGGTTTTTCCCTATTTACGGAACAGTTCGCGCACGATAATGTTGCGCTGAATCTGGCTGGTGCCTTCGTAAATCTGGAAGATTTTGGCGTCGCGCATCAACTTTTCCACGGGATACTCCGACATGTAGCCATAACCGCCAAATACCTGGACGGCGTTGGTGGTCACTTTCATGGCGGTATCCGCGGCGTACGCTTTGGCGAAGGCGGCGGCGGTGGTGTTTGCCTGGCCGGCGTCCACGGACCAGGCCGCTTTCCACATCAACATGCGCGCGGCTTCCACCTGCATCGCCATCTCCGCGACCATGTGGCCGATGGCCTGGTGCTGCCAGATGGGCTGCCCCATGGTGACGCGCGTCTTGGCGTATTTGATCGCCTCGTCCAGAGCGCGTTGGGCGACGCCCACGGCGCCCGCGGCCACGCCGGGGCGACTTTTGTCGAACACCTTCATGGCGGTGATGAAGCCTTCGCCTTCGTTGCCCAGCCGGTGGGTGACGGGCACGCGCACGTTGTCGAAGATGACTTCGGCGGTGTCGGAGGCGTGCTGACCCATCTTGTCAAACGGTTTGCCCACGCTGACGCCTTCCCAATCCCGGTCTACGATGAAGGCGCTGATGCCTTTGTACCGTTTGCCGGGGTCGGTGTAGGCGAAGACGGTGTAGAAGTTGGCTACGGTGGCCCCGGTGATGAAGGTTTTGCTGCCGTTGAGGATGTAGTGGTCTCCATTGAGGCGGGCGGTGGTTTTAATGCCGGCAACATCCGACCCCGCTTCTGGTTCTGTGAGACAATAGGCCGCCATCTGCCCGTCGGCCAGCCGCCCCCCATACGTCTCCTTCTGCTCCTCATTGCCGGAGATCAAAATCGGCAGCCAGGCCAGCAAACACGCGCCAATCGCCGTACTCATGCCGGAACACCCCCAGGCCAATTGCTCCGTCACCAGAACCTCTTCCAACAAACTCAGCCCCATGCCGCCATACTTTTCCGGCACGTTCATCGTGGTAAAGCCCAGGGACTGCGCTTTTCTGATCACGGGCCAGGGATATTCGTGGGTTTTGTCGTAATGTTCGGCCACGGGCACGATTTCGTTTTGCGCGAAATCCCGCGCCAGTTGCTGAATCATCTGCTGCTCTTCCGCCAGGCGGAAGCCAATCGAACCATTTACACTCATTGTGTACTCCTTGATAGTGGACAGTGGGGAGTGAATAGTGGACAGTGGACAGTTGGTAGCTTGTAGTTGATAGTTGGTGGTTGCCACTCACCACTCGCCACTTGCCCCTCCCCCACTCACGCCTGCCGCAGTTCCGTCTTCAAAATCTTGCCGGTCGCATTCATGGGCAAGGTGTCGCGGAACTCGACGTGGCGTGGATATTTGTAGCTGGCCATATTCTCTTTTGACCAGGCGATTAATTCTTCCGCGCTCAATTCGACGTCTGGTTTCAGGACCACAAACGCCTTGATTTCTTCGCCGTATTGATCATGGGGGATGCCGATCACGGAGGCCAGGCTGATGGCGGGGTGCATCATCAGCACTTCTTCCACCTCGCGCGGGTAAACGTTGAAGCCGCCGCGAATAATCATGTCCTTGACGCGATCCACGATATACACGTATCCATCTTCATCTTTGCGGCCGATGTCGCCGGTGTGGAACCAGCCGTTGCGAAAGGCTTCCGCGTTGGCTTCGGGTCGCTTGTAGTACCCTTTCATCACGTTGTGCCCTTTGATCACGATCTCGCCCAGGTCGCCCTGGGGAACTTCGCGGTCTTCGGGGTCTACAATTTTAATGTCCACGCCCCAGACGGGGATGCCCACGGAGCCGGGCTTGGTGACGCGGTCGGCGCGGTTGAAGGAGGCGACGGGGCTGGTTTCGGAGAGGCCGTATCCCTCCAGGATGACGACGTTGAACTTTTGCTCGAACGCTTTCATTACTTCCACGGGCATGGCCGCGCCACCGGAGGCGCACAGGCGCAAATTGCCGGCAATTTTCTCCAAATCATATTTGTCCGCGCCTGGATGGTTGAGCAAAGCCCAGTACATCGTGGGCACGCCGGCAAAGATGGTCACGTTTTCCGTATCCATGGCCGCCAGCGCCGCGTCCGCGTCAAAGCGGGCCAGCAGGACGAGGGTCGAGCGGGTGTAGAAGCCAGAGTTCATCTGCACCGTTTGCCCGAAGGAGTGGAACAGGGGCAGCACGATCAGGTGCGTTTCGTGTTCGGCACGCTCGTACATGTTGTCCGCCAGGCGGGCGTTCATGACCATGTTGCTGTGGGTCAGTTCTGCTCCTTTGGGTCGCCCGGTGGTGCCGCTGGTGTAGAGGATGACGGCGGTGTCGTCGGGGTCCGTGGCGACGGTGTTGAACACAGGCGGCTGCGTGCCCATCATCATGCCCAGGGTTTGGGTGCCGGCAATCGGGGAAGGTCCGGCGGGGTTGGCTGTGATCATGAAGAAGTGTTCGCAACTGCCGGCATCCTGGAAGCCGGCGTATCCCATTTGCCCCATGGGGAGCTGCTCGGTGCCTTCGAAGCAAAAATAGGCTTTGGCATCGGAGTCGCTGAGGTGGTAGGCGATTTCGCGTGGCTTGAGCAGAACGTTGAGGGGAACGACGACCGCGCCTGCTTTCAGGATGCCGTAGTAAATGATGGGGAAGTAGGGGAGGTTGGGGCAACTGATGGCGACTTTATCTCCGGGTTGAATGCCGGCATTTACCAACCCATTCGCCACCTGATTTGCCGCGCCATTCACCTGCGCATACGTCAACCGAGTCTGTCCAAAGACCACGGCATCCCGCCGCGGCACCTCGCGCGTACTGTCTTCAAGCAAAACCGCTAAATTGAGCATGGGAGCCTCCTTTGAGAGAAGTTGGTGGTTGGTAGTACCCGTTGTTCCTTCGTCACGGCTAAGGACTGGCGATGAAATAGGATACGAAACTGCATCGCCAGTTTGAAGGAGCGGTAAGGAGTGACTATACAGGTCATCTGCCCAGATTGGACCAATTTGCTCTGGTTGAATCTTATTGATGTCTACAAAATTGGTCCAATCTCTCGGAGACGTGAATAGTTACGGTAAGGATTTGATTCCGCTCCTAAGCCCGATTGGACCAATCTCCAGAGAGCGTTAGTAGTTACGTTCCTTCAATAATAATGGTAATTGCAAGGCGGCCAGTGCGGAAAGCGTTACCCTGCCTGTTTCCCGTCGGCTGTTGACCGTTGACGCCTCGCCGGACGAGTCTATGACGCGCCCATAGTAGTCCGTGGCCGGAAACGCCCCCTCAACGGCGTTGTGCGGGAATCAACTACCTGCTTTTGCTTCCCCATCCGCTCCCGCATCCGGGTTCGCCGGCGCTTCCAGCGGCGTGGCCTCGGCGCGGGTGATGTCCACCGTCATCACCCCATCCTCCTGCCCCACGTCCTGCACAGCTTCGCGAGCGATCAGGCGATTATCGGCAATGGGGCCTTCCACATACACGCGAGCCAGGCTATAGCCGGCCACGTTCGCCTCTTCGTCCACAATGATGTCCCCCACGGTCCCCACCTTTGTGCCGCCCGGCGTGTCAATGCCCCGCCCTTGCAAATCGCCGCGCCGCAGCCAGCCCGCCGCCGGCGCATACTGATTGCTGTCCGTTACCACGTTGTTGTTCTTCACCAGGATCACATCCAGGCCAAAAACGCTCACGCCATCTCGTGGAATTAACAGCGCCTTGCGGCTAAACAACCCTTCTTTGCCCAGAAAAATACCCGTAATCGTGCCTGCTTCTTGATCGAGGTAAAGGTCTTTGACCTCACCAAGTAGCTTGCCCTCCGTCACGCTGTAGATGGGCTTTCCTACCAAATCCTTGCCCAGACGCATATTCGCTCCTTCGAAAATAGTGGTCGGTGGATAGTTGACAGTGGGTAGTGCCCGCCTTAGCAGGCTGGTGGCTGAAGCCGACGCCGAACATTTTCATCCCTCGTGCGCGCCCCACTTCTGGGGAACGCCTGCGAAAATGTGGGGCGATTTTCCAAAGGGCGTGTTTCAAATGGGCTGCTCAGGCTGCCCGCGCCGTAGGACAATTCGCCGAATTGTCCACAGCATGCAACCGTCAACTGAAATGAAACACACCCTTTTCCAAATCGGGCTACTGTGAAAACAGGTAGGTCGTGCCTCTTGCTCGACCGTCCGAACAAGATGTTCGGACTACTTTTCATCCTTCAACCTTCGTCCCGCGAAAACGGTCAGCCGTTGGCAGAAACGGCACCAACGCCAAAAGAGGCTCCTTCGTCCTTCATCCTTGTAACCGACAGTCCGGTGATTATAGTCTGATCCGCGGGTCTGGTAAAGTGGTGTAAACTAGCGGCACCGCTTCCGGCATGGAGGCGACCATCACCAAATAACGGAAAGCGGAAAACGATAAACAAGCCGCTGCCCACCGCCTACCTGCAACTTCCAACCTCCAACCATCATCATCAGGAGTCTTCCCCATGTCCACACAACTGAATCCCGAAAGACTGCGCCGTCTGTTTCCGGCGCTGCAATTAGAAGTGAATGGCAATGCCGCCATCTTTTTTGATGGTCCGGGCGGCACGCAATCGCCGCAAGGCGTTATTGACGCTATGTCTGGCTATCTGGCATATGGTAGCAGTAATTTGGGCGGCCCCTTTCTCACCAGCCGCCACGCAGATGAGGTTGTGGCGGAAGCGCGCCAGGCCATGGCGGACCTGCTCAACGCCCGCCGTCCCGACGAAATTGTGTTTGGGCAAAACATGACCAGCCTTACCTTCGCCGTCAGCCGGGCCATCGCCCGTACCTGGGAGGCCGGGGATGAGATTGTCGTTACTCGTCTGGACCATGATGCCAATATCTCTCCCTGGCTCTTGGCCGCGGCGGATCGGGGCGTGATGGTGCGCTGGTTGGACTTCGATCCCGTGGATTGTACTCTGCGGTTGGAGAGGCTTCCCACGCTGCTCAACAAGCGCACGCGACTGGTGGCCGTGACTTATGCCTCAAATGCCGTCGGCAGCATTACGGATGTGCGGCGAGTGGTACAGATGGCGCGCGAGGTGGGGGCGCTGGTCTACGTGGACGCGGTGCATTACGCCCCGCACGGCCTGATTGACGTGCAGGCGTTGGACTGTGATTTTCTGGTTTCTTCGGCGTACAAATACTTTGGGCCGCATACGGGCATTCTCTATGGCAAGTATGCGTTGCTGGAGAGTTTGACGGCGTATAAAGTGCGTCCCGCTCCTGCCCAGTCGCCGGGCAAGTGGGAGACGGGGACGCAGAGTTTTGAGAGTTTGGCTGGGGTGACGGCGGCGGTGGAGTATATTGCCGGCATTGGCGGAGAAACAGGCACCCGCCGCGAACGCCTCACCCGCGCCATGCAGCGCATCCAACACCACGAAGCCCGCCTCAGCGAACACTTTCTGCGCGGCGCGGTTCAAATCCCCGGTCTGCGCGTCTACGGCATCACCGACATAGAACGCCTATCGCAGCGCACCCCCACCTTTGCCGTCAGTCTTGCCGGCCATACGCCAGAAGAAGCAGCCACCTACCTCGGTCAGCAAGGCATCTTCGTCTGGCACGGCCACTACTACGCCATTGCCGTCATGGAACGCCTCGGCCTGCTCCAACAAGGCGGCCTGGTCCGTATCGGCTTTGTGCACTACAACACCATCGCCGAAGTAGACAGATTGCTAGACACCCTGAAAGAAATGAGCAAGTAAAGCGTGAAAGGGTGCTGGTGATTGGGATGAAGGAGGCAAGGGCAGGGTCCTGAGACTGGTTCGTTCTACCCGCTCAAACCTCCACTCACCCATTCACCTATCCCCCCTCTTACCGCTGCGAGGCCAGAAGCTGTGTCAACAGCTCCGACTGCGGCGGCACCAGCACCACGTCCGACTCCGCCTTCAACACGTTTTCCGTCTCCAGAATTTCGAACATCGCCTGGGAAACCACCGGGTCCTCGCCGATCTTTTGCAGCGCCGCGCCTACAATCTGCGGGCGCATGGCGTTCGCGCGGGCGAACTCCACCGCCGCGCGCCGCTCTGCCGAACTGGTAATCACGCTCACCCGGTTGGCTCCATCCTGACGGATGGCGGACGTCACCTGGCGCAAACGATTGACCACCTTCTCCTCGATCTGCTTAATCATCACATGATCGCGGAAATGCACCTTGCGGATATAGACGGAACCCAGCTTATACCCCCATTCGTGCGACTTGGGCGACACCTCCGCGCGCACGGCGCGGCTCATGACGTGCCGCGTCGCCAGCATGTCGTCCAGGCGCATGTTGCTCAACGTGCGCACTGTGGCACTGCTCACATTGGCCGATAGGGAGCCGCGCGGGTCGGTGTTCTTGAACAAGTACGCCACGGGATCGCTGATGAACATTTCATACCAGACGCCAATGCCCATGGGCGCGCCCTCTTCGGAGTTGACGGGCAAACTGCGTAGATACTGCTGGTCCAGGCGCATATCGAGCACGTACCGTTTGCCGAACCAGTTCACGATCAGGGCAATAGGCCCCATTTTCAACCACAGGAGTTGCAAGCCAGGCTCTTGCAGCACGCCCACAACCTTCCCGAACAGTACATAGACGTGCGCGGTTCCTTCCTGCACGATGGCGTACACGCCAAACATGCGCAAAAACCAGCGGAAAATCGGCTCGCCAAAGAGCAGCACGACGAACGTAATCGCCGCCGCCGTGAAAACGTTCAAGAGACCGGTCATTTTGACACCTCCATAATCACGCGGCGCGCCCGTGAATACAGCCCCAGGCGCACGTTACGCAGGTAGGCGTCTAGCACGTCGGGACCGCTTGCCTTCAGTTCGCTCAACTGCGCCGCCAGCATATTTAGTGGCTCCACTTCCGCCTGCGCCTTCAGCGTCTCAATCTCCACCGCCCGTCTTGACTGTACGATGGTCTGGTCCGCTTTGGCCTTCGCCAGGCTGATGTCCGAGGAAACTTCATTGTGCGCGGTGTTGATGGCCGCCAGCGCCGATTCGACTTCGTGCGGCGGGTCAATGCCCGTGATCAGCGAGGCGTCAAACTCGATGCCATAGCGGGCGGCGGCGGAGGCGCACTCGTGCTCCATGTAGTCGTTGATTTCGTTCAGGTTTTTGCGCAGGTCGTTGATGGACACACCCACCAACAGGTCGCTGTCTACGTCTTCGTCTGATTCCAGCAGCGCGCCACCGTTCGGGGATTCAAAGCTGGCAATGCGTTCGCGCAAGATGGCCACGAAGTAGCCCATGACATGAATGACGGGGTTCTTCACGCCAAAAATATAGGCGTACATGTTGCGTTCGCAGACGCGGTAGCGGATCTGCCCGGTGAGGCCGATGTTGAGCTGGTCTTTGGTAACGGCTTCCAGAATGGTGCCGTTCTGGTTGGCCGTGGGTGTTTCCAGGTCCATGGCCATGTTGATGGTTTCGGTGGCGATGGAGACTTTGTAAATCTTCTCCCAGGGCCATTTGAAATAGGGGCCACCCGGTTGGATGACGCGCACTTGCGGGTAGATGTACCGCTCCTTGTCCTTTTCGTTGAGGGAGTCCGCGATGGGGTCGTCCAGTGTGGTGGCTTTGCCCAGGCGTACGGCGCGCCCGAAGCGGGTCTTGACGGCGCGCTCATTTTGGTCCACCGTGAAAAAGCTGGTGAGGATGTAGCGCAAAAAGAACCAGCCGATGAAACCGAGGAATATGCCGATTAGGGCTGATGGCATGGTATTGAACCTCCTTTGAATGTGTCTTGTTGGGTGGGTTTCTGATTTGCTTGAAAAGCGTTATTGGTTAGGTTGGTGATTGGTTGTGTCAGTGGTCCATAGGGCCGGCGGCAGGTTCAGGCAACGGACCAGGTAGTTCCCACGGTGGTGTGTCTGACGCATAGCGGACTGCCGGCATTATGATGCTCCCGTTTTGGTGACCTGCTGCTTCATGTGGTGCAGAATGGCGCCGATCCCATTCAATCGTTGGCTGGAGAGGACTTCTTGCAGTCCCATTTGGTAATAGAAATCAAAGGGGATGGCCAGCAGTTGCTCGCGGGTCAGGTCTTGCGCGCCTTCTTGCATGATTGAGGCAAAGCCGCGCACTGTTGGCGATTCTTGGGGGACGTCGAAGTAGAAATGGAATTTGCCGGCATTTTCTTCCGCATACAACCAGATTGGCGTGATGCACTCATGCACCTGGTGCGCATCATCCTGCAGCGCGTGCAATCGTGCCGGCACATCCGGCAGCCGCTCCGCAAATTCAAGCAGATACTCCAGTTTCTCCCGTCCCTGGCAGTCGCTAAAATCCTCGACAATCTCGGCCAGTCGTGCCGGCAAATCACTCATGCACACACCTCACAAAATGATTGGTCCCCCGTAAAAACTTGGATAAAAGCACCCTTATTTTACCATAAGCAATTGCCGCACGCAGGCCAGCCCCATATACTCCCTCCCAACAACCGTCAACCAATAAACGTCCGCCGACGACAACTTCCATCCCCCTCCAAACAGGAGAATCACCCTGGAACAACCATTCCACTCCCCCGCCCCCCACATTACGCTGATCAACACCTTCGCCCGGCCCTACGACAACGCCGTGGCCACCGCGCGCACCTGCTATTCCCCCAATGGCCTGGTCCTCCCGGAAGATGTCAGCCTGAAACCCGACCTGCGCGACCGGATTGCCACCACCATTTACCAGGCCGGTCACCATACTACCTTGCAGCACGCGCACGTCCAGTTTGGCCTGGAAAACGTCAGCCGTCATTTCATCTGGTCTTTTTTGCACGCGCACCCCTTTTACAACAGCGAGCAAGTGAGCCAGCGATACGTGCGTGTCGAACCGCGCCAGATGGCCGTGCCCCCGCTAACCGGTGCGGCGCTGACTGTCTATAGGCAGACGATGCAGCGGCAAATAGATGCCTATCAGGCGCTCATTGACCTGCTCACCCCCACCGTGACGCATTTTTACTTCCAGACGTTTCCCCAGCGCGCCCCTGCCGCGCGCCGCGATTCTCAGGCGCACCCCCTGGCGCGCCGCTGGATACCCAAGAAGAGCATGGAAGTGGCGCGTTACGTGCTGCCCGTCGCCACGTTTGCCTACCTTTATCATACGGTGAGCGTATTGACTCTGCTGCGGTACTATCGTTTGTGCCGGCAATTTGACACACCCCATGAGACGCGCATTGTCGTGCAAGGTATGGTAGATGCCCTGCTGGCCCTCGATCCGCAATTAAACAAAATACTGGAAGAGCCGCTCCCCCTGGAACAAACCCTCGAATATCAATTTTGGCAGTCCGCGTCATGGCCCGCGACAGCCAGTGCCCCCGCGTTTCGCCAGGAGTTTGATGCCGAACTGGGCGATCACGTCAGCAAGCTGGTTTCCTGGAAACAGGACAACGAAACCCTGCTGGCTCAATCCGTGCGTGAGGTTTTGGGGCTGCCCCGCGCCGCACTCAATGACGCGGCGGCCATCGCCCTGGTGCTGGATCCGCGCCAAAATCCTTACTTTGGCGAATCTTTGAATGTGACCACGTTGAGCAAGCTCACCCGCACCTTGCACCACCCCGGCTACACCTTTCGCAAGAAGCTCTCCCACACCGCGGACAGCCAGGATCAGCGTCATCGCACGACGCCCGCCAGCCGCCCGCTGCTCTCCGCCTACCTGGGGGATGACCCAGACTTCATCACGCCCGCGCTGCTATGGCACAACGATACCGCCCGCGCGCTGTATGACGAGACCATGGCGCGCACCTGGGAAGGGATTCACGCCCTGCGTCGCCTGGGCGTGCCTGATGAATATGCTGCCTACTTGCTGCCCAATGGGGTGGCAATCCGCTTCAGTGAAAGCGCCGATCTCCTGGCGCTGCACCACAAACTGCGCCTGCGCCTTTGTTACAATGCGCAGGAAGAGATTTTTGCCGCCAGCCAGGATGAGGCGCTGCAAATCGCGGCCATCAACCCGACCATTGGGCAATATCTGGGCGCGCCATGTACGCTGCGCCATGCAGCTACGGCGCGCCCCATTTGTCCTGAAGGGGATCGTTACTGTGGGGTTCCGGTGTGGAGACTGGCCGTGGCCGACTACGACCGCGTCCTGTAGCCACCAGCCGCGCGATTATCGGTTACAATGTGCCCAGGCCAATGCGATCAGCCAGCCCATTGACGAATTCGATCAATCCCTGACCCGATTGTGGTTGGCATGTTACCTGTGGGAGCCACTCACCTAAATCTTTGGCCAGAGGACTTGCCTCGTCCGTGACAGCGACGAGGCCGTTGTCGGTGGTGACGGATTGAATCAATGATTTGACGCGGGCATCTCGGCGCAGGGATTCACCGTTGTAGCCACGTGCCGGCAAAATCAACATCGTGGCATCATTGGGGCGTACTGGCTCGTCCACCAGGCAGTGGTCCGCCTTGATCGCCACGCCGTGCTGGCTATATACCAGCTTGTTGCCAAGACTGACACTCTTTATCGACAGCCCGGCCCGCCTGAATGTGTGCAGCAAGTAAACCACTTCCAGTTCGTCAAATCCATCATCAATAAGCAAGAAGCTGTGCATTTGGTTCTTTTTGAGCATGATTACTTCTACCTTCCTGCACGAACGCCGGTCAACCAGACCTGGCAACTACCCCCACATAACGGCGCGTTTTGCACGGTAAGTCACTGAAAGGCTACCCACACAACTTCACCCCCTTGCTCGCGGACAGCGATCCAGGCTCCGCCAACTAACCGCATCACATTTCTCCTGCGTTGTTAAGGAGCGGAAACTAAATTAGTGGCCGTCCGCAATTACGTTGGCGGAAATGTGCGGACAGCGACTATCATGGATAGCTTGTCCGTAACCGTCCGTAAAAAGTGTGAAGTTGTTTTCGGATGGTTACTTAAGATGACGAAGTCATTTCCTTACCGCTCCTTCAAACTGGCGATGCAATGCACCTTTATTTCATCGTCAGCCCTAAACTGCATACTTCCGCACATGGTACCCACGACCAGCCTCCCCGCACCATGCAAAAGATGGCGCTTCTTTCTGTTCGTGACCACGACGCTGTACGTCCATTACATGCCCGTACAACTGCTGGAAGCAACCGCGCAATCGCCATTGCTACCGGTGTCCCCGGTGACGTAGCCGGTGGTAACCGGGTGTATCGTACCAGGCTCAGGGGCAGAAATGGACGCTCCTAGACTGCTGATGGCGAAAGCTGCAACGAACATGAAATTTAACACTTTTTTCCACAACACTTTCTTTCTCCTCATAAAAATGTCGAAAATTGACCAAAACTTGTTTTCTGAGACTGATTTTCGCGCATTCGATCCGATTTTTTCTGTGCTGCGCTGCCAAAAATCAACTTTCGCCATCATAATGGAAGATGGTCTATAATAGGTCTTAGATTAGCTGTAATACCCCTATAAATAAGCTAT
Organism: Ardenticatenales bacterium; assembly: GCA_020634515.1. Classification (NCBI taxonomy): domain Bacteria; kingdom Bacillati; phylum Chloroflexota; class Ardenticatenia; order Ardenticatenales; species Ardenticatenales bacterium. Next base: position 166,718 of record JACKBL010000009.1, read on the forward strand.
AATGGGTGTCGGTGCCTTGAGGACTGACGAGGAATAAGACGATTGCAACTATTCACGCCCCCCTTCCCGGAAGCTGTTTTGATGCTAGATGATTGGAATGATGAGTCGCTTTGGGCTTGAAAGCGAGCTTGCGGGAAGGTCCCTGAGACCATATATCCCCGAGGTTGAATAGTTGTAACGGCCAGGCCCGATTGGACCAATTTTCTCTGGTGAAATGGGTGCAATCTCCAGAGCGCGTTACTAGTTATGGAGCGGTGAGAAAATGACTTCGTCATCTTGCTTAATTTCCGCTCCTAATATAGAAACCGGACCACGATGGGTTTAGGCCCGGAGAGATCAAGGCCAATCCAGAAAAATATCGATTGGGAAAAGGCGCGATTTTCTGGATGGGCTTGAGGCTTTTTCGGTATGGAATAGGATCATTCAAATTCCGAAAAAGCCTAAGGTATCATGTAGGTTGAGGAAAATGACGGATGCGGTAGGGATGTTGGAAACAGGAGACGTACTGGCGGCACTGCGCCTGTGGCATGGCGGGGATACGGAAAAGTGGCCGCTGGCTCACCTACGTCTATCTTCGGATGCAAGTGTTAATGAGGCGACGTTTGGTAGCCTGGCCCAGGCCGGACCAGCAGCTCGCAATCGAGCGGTCCTGGATCGTGGGTTGAAGGTTCTTGCCGGCATTTCACCAGAAGCAGAGGATCTGCTGCGTTGGCGTTTTGAACATCGTCAAGAGGCGCAAGAAATCGCCAACCGCCTCAATATTGCTCTGCCCACTATCTTCTTTCGCCAACGACAGGCCATCAAACAACTCGCTGAAATTCTCATCAAGCTGGAGGACGATACGCGCGGCGGCTGGAAAGATAAAATGCTGGCACGCCTCGATTTGCCATCCTACGAAGAACTGGTGGGCATCAAGGAAGCGCGTGCGGCCCTGACAACGGTCCTCCTCGGCAGTGAAACCAACTTCATCGCCGCGCTTGATGGCCTGGGGGGCATTGGCAAAACATCACTCGCGGATCGCGTGGTTAGAGATATTATTGACCAGGGGGGCGGTTTTGCTGAGATTGGCTGGGTCACCGCCAAACAAACACATCTGTCCTCAATGGGCAGACTGCAAGTAGAGAGTGGACGCCCCGCCCTCACCTTTCATATGCTGATGGATAGGTTGGCGGAGCAATTCGCCCACGTAGACAACGCCCGCATCTCCCAGTTGGAGCGACACCGCTTTGTACAGCAGACCATGCGCGAACGCCCCTGCCTGATCGTCATTGATAACCTGGAAACGGTTGCTGATTACGATACCCTCCTACCCGAACTACGGCAGTGGGTGGACCCGACGAAGTTCTTGCTGACTTCTCGGCGCCGTTTACTTGATCAACCCGACGTCTTCTCTATTTCCTTGCACGAACTGCCGCCAGACGCCGCCTTCCAACTCGTCCGCATGGAGGCACGCCGCGTTGGCCATCTTGATCTGCTGCACGCTTCCGACCATGATTTGCGCCGTATCTACGATGCCGTCGGTGGCAATCCCCTAGCCCTGAAGCTGGTCACGGGACAGCTTCGTTTCTATTCGCTTCACGAGGTGCTGGATCGCTTCAACAGCACCAAGGTCAGTAATCCTTCCGGCCTTCTGGATTATGTTTACCGCGAGGCGTGGGAGGGATTGAGCGACCAAGCGCGTGAGATTTTGATAATCCTCACGGAAGCGGGCGAAACAGGATTCACGTTGAACCATCTCAACAGCCTGGCATCTATGCCGGAGAGGGATCTACATCGCAATCTGGAGGAGCTTATTCTTCTTTCTCTGGTCGATATTGGTGGGACATTGCTGGACAAGCGGTATCGACTGCACCGCCTGACCGAGGTTTTTTTGCGCCAATTGCTGGCATAATCAATTGAACAGGCGTCTTTTTTTGTCGCACGACATCCCCGGATCCACACCGTACCAACCAGAGGGTTTGGTTGTAGTGAATTTTGGCCTTTGACAGCGAACAAAGTTGTTCCAAAAGGGTGGGCACGAGGCAAAGCGCGATGAGTGACATGAACAAATGGCGAGAACGACAGCGACAGATACGGCTCGCCAATGCTTTGCACTGGATAGAGACATTAAAGGCCAGCGATGACATGCGCGCAAAGGTTATCGCCGAATACGACAACCTTCTGCACAGTCTGGAAGGGCTGTTGTTGGAGCCTGCTCACTTTCATGTCGCCTATGATTTTATCCAATTGTTGTTTCCCGTCATCTTTGGCTACGCGGATTGGGGACGCTGGGATAAATATCTGACGGATGCTTTGGCGTGGAGTCAACAAGCAGGGTCGCCGGAAAAGGAAGCGACGCTGTGCGAGCAGTTAGGCGATCTGCGCCGCCATCGGAATGCACTGGACGAGGCGGCGGCGGCGTATCGGCAGGCGCTGACCTTGTTTCAGCAGGTTGACGACCAACCAGCCTACGCGGGCACGGTGGCGAAACTGGCAAGCCTGTACGAGGCGCAGGGAAATGTGGCTGAGGCCCAGACGCTGTGCGCGGAAATTGCGCCACTGGCGCAAACCACGTCCAATCAACGTGTGATTGCGCACCTGCATATGACCAAGAGCCAGATTCACATCCAATTGCGGCAGTGGGAACAGGGCGCGCAGGCGGCGCAAATCGCGCGCGTGGCGTACAAGGAGGCGGCAAACTCGTTAGCCGAGGCGCGGGCGATGTGCAATGTGGTTGCCTGCTGGGCGAATATGGGGTTGTGGGAGCAGGCGCAGGAGGTGTCGGGGGAGATTATGGCGGTTTTTACGCACGCGGCAGCTTTGGCGGATCTGATCAGGTTGAAAAACAATCTGGGAGTGATTGCCTACAAGCAGCAGATGTTTGACGTGGCGGAAAAGACGTGGCAGGAGGCGCTCAGCCTGACATCACAGACGCAAGAGTCAGAGATGATGCCCCTTCTCCTGAACAATCTGGGGATGGTGTATCGGGATATGGGGGAATGGGAGACGGGGCGGAGGATGTTGGAACAGTCGGCGGCGGCGTTTGATCTGTTGGGGAATCTGGCCGGTTGGGGAAATGCGCAAGATAATCTGGCGGAGTTGTATGAGATGCAGGGGGATTGGGATATATGCCGGCATTTATCCCAACAAACACTTGACCGACTGACCCCCTACACCCATGAATCCCCCTTCTCACAGCTTATCGCTTCCCTTCAGCAGCGCCTTGACCGCCTGCCCCCAGGTTGACCCCGACACCTACTCATGGTGGCCGGAGTCGCGGCTTTAGCCGGGTCAAACCGCCATATGTGGGCCGGCCAAAGCCGCCACTCCCCCAACCCCCGTGTTCAGTCACTAGAGACCCTTGTAGCTCCCGGCATTTCATTACAACCTCATTATAGGCGCATTATAGGCGATTATAGTACGCTTCATAAACGCCCGTGCTATCATGCTGTCATGACCATGTGGGACTTCTTCCCTGGTCAATGGTCCTGCCATGCTCACAGGCAATTCAGGTTATGCACCTTACACAATACCCGCACGAAGTAACGCGAATGACAAATTCTGCTGATTGGTCTCCCACTATCGAAGATTTCATCATCAGGAAACAGCATGAGATCGCCCGGCAGCAGGCCCGGCGATATGAAAACATCGGGCTGTTGGCTGGTAGTGTGGCCGCGGAATTAGATACGTTGTTGCGCTGTCTGGTTACTGAAATGTCGCAGGCGCGTGATTTGCTGCCGGCGGAAGACCCCGCCCAGGCGCATTTTTCACAGACGTATCTCATCGCCGAACAGGCCGCGGAATTGTGTAGTCAATTTCTGGATTGCGTGAATGGCTGCCAGGCCAGCACACACCTGGAATGAAACAACGGCCTGAAGCGTCTTCAGTCGCCAAACACAGGCAGTTGTCCTTCCCGTCATGTTCTTCGGAACACGCGTATCACCTTCGGAGGGGTATGCCGTAGGTCAGTTAAAGGACACCACATTGGTGTCCTACTGACCTTCGACACACTACGTGGCACAACGCGCATCTCATGCGTGTCCGCGCCACCGCCATTCTTGTACATCACGCACGTTGGGGATTACCTCGGGGAAACAATCGCCCATCCATTGGCTCCCGCCTGTGGTGGGCGATTGTCTTGTACACGCCATAGCGCCTACTCCATGAAGATTTCGATCTCTTCGCCTGCGTCGTTATCTACGTAGTCAAACACCTTGCCGCTGCGCCCCGACTCAATGGCCTCACGAATCTGCTCGTAATTGACGCCCTCCAGATCAGGCACAAACCGCGCCCCCATCTTAATGCCGATGTTCACCAATCCCAACGGGATGTTCATATTCACCTTATTGCGCCCCGACTTCAGATCCGTCACGCGCACGCGGAACCAGCGCGGCGCGCTCGCTCCTTTCAACGGTTCGGCAGGGCGGCCCTTTTCCGTCTGATCCAGGGCACGCAGCAGCGCGCTTCCCTCGCTGGCCGTGATCTTGCCCTGCTCAATCATCTTGAGTATTTGTAATCGCTCTTGCGTCGTAGCCATTGCTCGCGCTCCTTACAGACAAGTCATTCCTTCACACCCGCCAGCCGGCGCCCGCGGGCGTTCATCTTTTCATAGATCGAGCCGCATGACGATCAACGTACGCTGCGGTTGAAAATGCGCCTCTTGTAACATCTGATTCATCAGGGCATCTTCCGCCGGATGATCTAGACGTACCCGCCGCTGTGGTAGATAGTCCAGGCGGCGCAGCAGTTTCGCCAGTAGATGTCGCTCCAACTGGCCGCGGCTATCGGGGTGGACGCGAATGGTAAGCAGGTGTGGGCGCTGCCACTCGCTGATAATTGAGGCCAGACCGGTCAGCCGATCCTCGCTGTTGCTGGTAACCCAGTATTCGCCCTGACGCCCATTGAAAAAGCCGCGCAAGCTGGGCCAAAAGCCTGTTTTATAGGCATCGGCGGCCAGTGGATCGGGCCAGTGGAGGTCGGCGGGCATACTGGCGGCGTCTAGCGTGTAGGCCGCGCGCCATTCGCGGCGACGCAGGGCGCGGATGGTGGGGCCGCCACTGTAGAGAGGCAGCGGGCGAATGTGGGAAGATGCCGCCATCCAACCGGTGATGGCGCCTATTTCCGCAAAGCCGAGGCGGAGGTAGAGGTTTCTGGCGGGGGCGTTGTGTTGCTTTACCTGGAGGACGACAACGTGGGCGCGCCGATTCCGCAAATAGTCGAGGGCGGCCTGCATCATCTCCGCGGCGATGCCGCGCCGCCGCCAATCGGGATGAACGGCGACGTTGGCGATGATGAAGCGTCCCGGCTGCCGCGTTTCCATCATGGAAACGTTGCCCACGACTTGTCCGGCTTCTTCCCAGACGAAACCGGGCATGGCCGTGCCCGGCGCGGGCACGAGTGGCTGGTACCAGGGTTGGCTGACCATCGTCAGACTGCGCTGCAGGGCGCGGCGGTTCTCCGTGTCCAGTTCGGCGGAGAAGGTCAGGTCCAGCAACTGCAGAATCTGGCGCGTATCTTGACGAAGATTGATGGGACGCACGCCGTGCCTGCCGGCATTTTGGCGCGAAGGCAGGATGGTAATCATGTCCGGGTAAGATTCTCGCGGCAAAATTAGATGCAACATGTTACCCCAAATCAATATTCCGACAAGCTGCCGGTACGCCGCGCGCGGTCTTCCGCCCGCTGGTAGAGCCAGAAGCCGAATGCCGGCATTCCCATCCCAAACACCGTCACAATCACCAACTCCACGCCGAACGGAGCCAGTTCGGGATACCCGGCGGGGAACCCCATCATCGTGGCGCGAAACGCATCCACGCCATAGGAGAGAGGAATGAGGCGCACAATGGGTTGCAAAAATGCCGGCAGCGCCGCAAACGGAAAAAACGGCGCGCACAGCACAATAAACACAAACTGAAACAGATTCGCCAGCGTCTCCGCCGTGTCCTTGATCCGCAGCGTCCAGGCGGCAAAAGCAAACCCCGTGCCAAACGTCCCCAGCAGCGCCATCGCCAACACATACAGCCCCAACAGCGGATTGTGAAACGGCAGCCGTCCAATCATCGCCTGCATCAACAACCCCGCGCACACCGACAGCAATCCCGTCCAGAATAGCGTAATTGTCACCCGCGCCGAAAGGCTGGCCAGCTTCGAAGCCGGACTGAGATAAAGCTGCTCCAGCGTTCCCTGTTTCTGCTCCCGCCGCACGTTGTAGCCAATGGCCCACAACGTGTCGCTCAAATACATAAACAACACGAACCCATACACCACCAGCCCGGACGTCTGCGACGCCGTCGCGCCCCGGTTCTCCAATCCATTCGGTGAAAACATGGCCCCGGCAACCGTCAGCACGGCAATGATCAGGAAAATCTGCCCAAAACTGGCCACAAACTCCACCGGATAGCGTAGCATGATGGTGAACTCTTTGCGCACCATGGCCACAAAAGTGCTGCCTCGCGTCTTTCCGCTGCTCCCTGAGCGGGGTGATGACCCCATCCGTTGCCCTGTCATCGTCATCGCTTTCTGCCCTTGCCCCTTAGGGCGTGTCCGCCAATCTCAATTCCATGATCGGATGCGCCCTCAAAATGTGCCGATGCCTTCGTTGCGCCGCAGCCCGGACTCCACGCGGCCAAAAACCCAGGCTCCAAACAGGGGGGTGAACAGCAGAAATGCCCACAGGACGGCAAAATCCAGGTACCACGTCTGCAAGAAGAAGCCCACGCCCAGCAGAGAAGACCGCACGCCGTTGACCATCCAGGTGGGGGGGAAAAGCTGCGCCGCCAGCCGCAAAAACGGTGGCAGCACGGTCACGGGGTAGAAGACGCCCATGAGGAAGCTGACGACCCACTGCATCAGGCCGATGAGGGCGTTGGATTCCTTGACGCGCAGCACCAGCGCCCCAAACAGGAGGGTGAAGCCGTAGAGGGGGATCAGGCCCACGAAGATGAACAGCAGGGCGATGAAGACGTCTCCCTGGAATGGGTTGACGCGGAAGATGAGGCAGCCGATGATGTAGGCGACCAGCCCGGAGCCGACGCCGCGAATGGCGCTGTAGATGGCGACGCCGGAGGCGAGGGCGATGCTACGGGTGGGGGTGAGGTAGACGGCTTCCAGTGTGCCGGTTTCTTGTTCGAAGCGGACCCAGTTGGCGATGTGCCAGAAGGCGCTGGAGACGATGGAGAAGATGTTGGAGCCAATGAGGAGGAAGGCGACGTAGTTGGTGGTTCCGGTGTTGGCGGCGAAGTTTGTGCCGGCATTTTCTCCCGCCGCCGCCCGTCCCATCAACATAGGCATCGCCGCGAACACAATCGGCACAATAATCTGCATCGCCACCTGTCCCGGATAGCGCGACATATTCACCAGGCGCAGCCACGTCTCCGCCCACACCGCCGACATCGTGTATCGCACCGTTTCCAGACGCGCCCCATTGCGTTTCATCGTCCCCATCACTCCGCCGCCGCCACCGCTGCCGGCGCCACCCGCTCCAGTTGGTCATGGTCCGGCAAAATGCTTTCCGCGTTCCGAATTGCCGGCACCAGATACCCCGACAGACCAATGGCCGCGGCAATCAGGCCACCAAAGACGAAGATTAACGCCGTGCCCGCGCCCGGCCCCGTGCCCACCAGCCAACCAAACGTGTTTGCCAGGCTGCCCCCCTCGCGCATCGCCGGCTCCAGGATTGCGTCCGCCAGGGGAATCGCCGCCAACTGCGCCAGCGGATTCGTGGCCCAGGCAATCAGGCGGCGCACGGAGAAGACCCGTCCCTGTACGTCAGGCGCCACCTTTGACTGCCAGATGGCCTGATTTGACCCATTGATGATGGGAATCAGCAGCGCGCCCAGGAACAGCGCCACCGCCCACACTGGCCAGGCCTGACCCAATCCTAACAATGTCATGCCCACCAGACCGCTGAGGAACCAGCCGAACAACACCCCATGCACGCGCCGCTTGGGGCCGCCCCACGCGCTCATGATCAAGCCGCCCACGACGCCGCCCGCCGCCCCCGCCGACGACACCAGCCCGTAAATCCGGGCATCCTGGTTGGTGCGATACAAAATCATCGCGGCCAGCGTCGTAAAGGCCAGCGAAGCCACGAAGTTGCCAAAGAGGAAGATCAACTGCAACCCCAACAGGCTGGGTCGCTTCAGAATATACTGGAAACCATAGGCGGATTCGCGCAGCAAACTGCCCTGGCCTTCCTGCCCCTCGACGGTGCGCGGCGGCTGCGGTACGTGAATGAACAGCAGCGTCCCCACGGCAAAAATAAACGTGAGGATGTCGATAAGGAGGATGCCTTGCAGTTTGATGACGGCCAACAGCGCGCCCGCCAGCAGCGGGGCGAAGATGCCGGAGCCATTTTCCGCCAATCCCATCAGGCCGCTGGCCCGCCCGTACTGCTCCTTGGGGACCATCATGCTGATGGCGGCGGAGTAGGCGGGCCACTGGAAAGCCTGGAATGTGCCGTTAATGGCGTTGGTGATGTACAGGTGCCAGATTTCCAACCGCCCCAGGGAGACCAATATCAGCACGGCTACGGTGGTCATGCCCGCGGCCAGATCGCTGATCATCATCATGAATTTGCGGTTGGAGCGGTCCACCAACGCGCCGGCAGTTGGGCTGACCAGGATCAGGGGCAGCATGAAGGCGAGTCCTAGCAGGGCCAATTCGCGTACGCGCTCGGTCTGGCCAAAAATGTAGATGGGAATGGCGAACCCCGTCATGGCGCTGCCAATGAGGGAGACGAACTGGCCCACCCACATCACCATGAAGCTTCTCATACCGCTCGGACGAACGGAAGGGTCTGGTTGTGTCATGAGGTTGTCCTCTTATCGACTATTGTGGACGTAACTACTAAGTAACCGTCCGAAAATAACTTCACGCTTTTTACGGATGGTTACTGACAAGCTGTCCGCACATTTCCCCTAACTTAATTGCGGACAGCCACTAACGCTCTCTGGAGATTGGGCTAATCTCACCAGGGAGAATTGGTCCAATCGGGCCTGGCAGTTACTTGGGGACAAGGGAAACTGTTCTGGCGCACCGCATCCGTTCAGCACGTGGCGCGGTCGGGATGGTAAATGTTGGTGAATGCGGTTCTACTTTTTGCGCGTGTCGTCGGCCAGGGTGCGGCCTGTGTGGGCGATGAACACGTCTTCCAGGGTGACTTCTTCGGGCGTGATTTTTTGCAGCACCGCGCCATGGGAACCAAGCGTTTCCACCAGGCGGGGTAGAATCACGGCTTGATTGGCGGCCACGACCGTCATTTGCGTGTGCCCATTGGCGGCGGCCAGGGCTACGTGGTTGATGCCCGGCAGTTGGCGCACGGCGCGCATCGCTTCGTTGGAGATGACGCCCTCAAGACGGATGATGTTGTCGCGCTGCAAGGATTGCTTTAATGCCGGCACATCTCCCAACGCAATCACCCGGCCATGATCAATGATCGCCACCCGATGGCAGAGCGTCTCCGCTTCCGCCATGATGTGCGTCGTGTAGATGATGGTTTTGCCTTCCTGGTTGAGGGCGCGCACGGTCGCTCGCAGTTCCCGCGCCGAGGGCACGTCCAGGGTGTTGGTGGGTTCGTCTAGCACGAGAATGGGGGCGTCGTTGATCAGCGCCTTGCCAAAGGCGAGTTTCATCTTTTGTCCCGAGGAGTAGGTTTCCACGGCGCGGTCGGCGTACTCGCCCAAACTCAGCCGTTCGATGATGTCGTCGGCGCGTTTCTTTCGCTGGTTTGGGGAGAGATGATAGAGCGCGCCAAAGAAGATCAGGTTTTCGCGCCCGGTGAGCTTCCAGTAAAGGCCCCGCTCACCCATGAGCATACAACCGACGCTGGCGCGAATGGCGTTGTCGTCACGGGTGAGTTGGTAACCATTGATCCATGCCGCGCCACCACTGGGGAGAAGGAGCGTGGTGAGGCATTTGATGAGGGTGGTTTTGCCGGCACCGTTCGGACCGAGCAGGCCGAATACTTCACCGGGTTTGATCTCCAGGGATACGTCTTGTAATGCCGGCACTTCCTTCCGTTCCGACTTAAACAAACCCCGTCGCTGCTTTGAAACATACGTCTTGCTCAGGTTCTGAACAATGACCTGGCCTTCCATAACGCGCCCTTATTCTTTTCAGACAAGTCCCATCAGGTGGGAATTAAACCATCCCGTTGCTATTCACTCAACGCTTCCAGCAGCGTCGTTGCCTCTTCCACGGAAATAAGCCCCTTCTCCAACATTTGCAACACCTTAAGCTGCTCTTCCGTGGAGGTTTTGCGTGTCCTGGATGGTTTCGGCGGGGGGGGCGGAGGTGGCGCATACTGTCGTCGCGCCCGTTCCTGGGCGCGCTCCACGCGCTTCAACGCCCGTTCTACTGCCTTCTCGGCCTTCTGCGCCATCTTCGTGGAAAACTCCGGCCCAAACTGCGTCCGCAACCGCGTTGACATTTCCTGTAAGCGTGAATCCAATTGCGTGCTGAGCATTTCACCCAGACCTTCCATCGTCAAGGAAATGTCCACGTCGAAATCGTCCACATCCCCGCTATCCCACTCGCCGCGCGACTCATACAGGGGCTTGATGACGATCTCGCCGCCCGCTTCCAGGACCACGTTCGTTTCGCCGTCGCCCAGGCGGGCCATCAGCCGCCCTTTTTCCTCCGTGGCGCTGTCAAACTCCATGCGGCGCACGATGGAAGAGGCCGTGGCCGTGAGGTCGAGCGGCGCATCTGGCGGCCAGCGTAGCAGGATATTACCACCGGTGCGCAAAACGTGCTTTCCTGGCGACAGGCTGCCTGTCAGACGCAGGTCGCCGCCGATCTGGTCCAGGCGGGTGGCGCCGCCCAGGTTGCGCAGGTTGGCATCGCCGGCGCACCGCTCAATCATCACGTTGCCGTTTACGGTGTTCAGGCTGGCGTCTCCCATAACGTGGTTCACTTGCACGGAGCCTTCGACGTAGCGGGCGGAGAAGTCGCCGTGCACGGTGTCGATCTCCATGGAAGCGACATTGCGCAGGCTGAGGGAGTGCATGACCTTGTCGGCGGTGAGGAGGCCGTCGATATTTCTGCCGGTGAAACTGCCGTAGACGTTCTCAATCGTCACGCTGTGGGCGATCTTCACGATCATGGAGCCGTTGACTTCCCTGGCGTTGACGTCTCCTTCGACGTTTTTCACAATCAAATCGCCACGAACCTGCTCCAGGAAGAGGTTGGCGCCCACGGGCACGCGCAGGCTGAGGCTGCCGCGACAACTGATGCCGTACCCTTTTTCCGATTCGGTGACTTCGTAGGGATCGCCCTGAATGTAGAGGACGTTGTCCGACCACCCTTTCACGACGAGGTCGCCCAGGCATTCGCTGACGGTGATGGTGGGGGCGCTTCCCGTGTCATATTGCTTTTTGTTCATACTATCCTCCGCTGCGGTCATCACCGCAAAATGGCGCGCCAAAATGGTGCGATGGGTTGCGTTCGTGCTGCACGGCCCGAAAATCGACCGGGCAGGGGGGCTGGTCTAGTCGACCATCACGACGATGTGTTCGCCGCCCTCCTCGTTCTCCACGTCTACCAGCACGCCGCCGTTGTTCTTTTGCAGGAGGCTGTTCAGTTCGTCCCAATCCAGGGCGCGCATTTCTGGGACGAAGCCCGCGCCCAGTTTGAAGCCAAATTTGACGAAGCGGAGGGGGATGTTGACGCTGACGCGGCGTTTGCCGGTGTTCAGGTCGCTGACGCGCACGCGGAACCAGGAGGGGCCGGGCGCGTCCGCTTTGGCCGTGGGGGTGGCGGCTGCTTCCTCTTCTTCCACGACAATCTCTTCTCCTTCGCTTTCAATTTCTGCCTTGAACGCCGGTTCAGAGGGTGGTTCGGGCATGGGCGGCGGCGGCGGTGGTGGTGGTGCGGCGGCCAGCCGACTGAGCATGTCCGCGGCTTCCTGGGCAGTGATTTTGCCGGCAGCAACCAGTTCCAAAATCTCTTGTTTCGCTTGTCCATTACTCATGACGGGTCTCCTTACAGGTAAGTGGTTGTCAGTTGGTGGTTGTTTGGAGGGGGAATGATAATGATTACCCCGCGGGCTGTGGTACGGTATAGCCTGCTTGCTGCAACGCCTGGTAAATGAGGGAGGGGTCGCCCATGCGCATGGCCCCGTACCACCATTCTCCATCGACGCCGCGAAAGAAGTACCCGTTGCCGGCATGTCGTCCCGCAATGGGGATCAATATCTGGTTGGGCCGACCCGCGCGGGCCAACGTCTGAAACGTAATGGGTTTGTCGTAGTACAGTTGCAGCACCAGGGCATTGTTTTCGTAATCCGTCAGTGTCTGTGGTGAAAGGCCGATGCTGATCAGGTCGGTGCTGGTCACTTTGCTCAATGACGATTCAATAGCATCCGCCAGGGCCTGGTAGCTGGGACTCCCGGGCTGGACGAACGTCTCCTGGCCGTAGTTGACGATCAGGATACGGCTGGGGCGTGCGTTCAGGGCTTTGGATTGGAACCAAAGCAGGTTCTGCGAATTGAGGGCTATGATGCCGTAGAAGATGATGGCTCCAATGACCACAAACAGGAGCAGGGGTTTGATGAGGTGAATTTTGGGAGCAGGGGCTGATTCGATCATGAGGTGTTTTCCCTGGCTGCGAAAGCAGGTGTCCGATTCAGGCTTCGCCGCGCAACATGCGAATGCCTTCTTCCGGGCTGATTTCGCCGGCCGATATGCGCCGCAGGATATGCTGGCGCTCGTCTTCGGAGATGTTGGTTGGTTCTGACTCTTCCAGTTCGTACCCGAGGGCGTAGATGATGTCCGTGAGGCGGGCACGCACGGCGGGGTAGGAGAGGCCGAGGTCCTGGCCGACGCGGTTAATTTTCCCTTCGTTGCGAATGAAGAGTTCCACGAATTGCAACTGTTCCGTGGAGAGCTGGAACAGTCTCCCCAGGGAAAAGTGGCCTTCGAGCGTGGTGTCGCAATGCCGGCAATGCAGCCGCGTTACTTCCAGATTTTCGCCACAGATAGGGCAATGACCAATGACAGGATTCATACCAATTACTTTGTCCAAAATCAGGGGACAGCCAAAACGCGCGTCCCAAAACTTATTACACACAAAATCAATTATCTTAAGGGCATATCAAAATAATACAACATCCCTCAAACCATGTCAATACACCAATTTAATAAAATTGATACCAATATCAATTTTATTCACATCATCATAAACTTTCTCGCTCCCCCCCTTTCCTCCCCCCCGCCCCTCATCCCTCATCCCTTATCCCTCATACCTCATACCTCATCCCTCGTCCCTCCTTTGCTCCCACAGTGTCCCTATGGCCACGCCACCAAAACCCAGCCCGCATGTCGTCAGGAACAACAGCGGTCCATAGTTTGCATAACGCAGCGCCAGGATGAGGCCGATGCCGGCATAAACCGCCAGCCCCAGCTCCACCACCACGATCCAATCAGCCGGCAGGCGATACCGCAGCCGCGGGTTGAGCGCATCCCCCTTCGGCGTGCGCACAAACGGCCCACCGCGCCGCAGCAAGGCTTGCAGGATGGCGCGGCAGTTGCTCGCAGCCAGCCCCATGGCCAACAGCATCATTGTCGGAAAGTGACGCAACCGCCGCGGCCAATCCGTGTAAAGTATCTCCTGACTCATAATGAACAGCAGTGGCTGACCAATGCCGGCAATCCCAATCCAAAACCAGTGGGAGGAAAAGCGAAAATCCAACGCTACCAGCGGAACCAGCAACAGCAACAGAGTGAGCAGCAAGAGATGCGTGCTGTAAGCCGACATGGACAACAGCGCATAAAGGCGGGCGGCAACGGTCTGGTCCTTGCAGGTGACAATCAGACGCCAGTATTTCAGGAGGCACTGTGTCGAACCTTTCGCCCAGCGCGCTTGTTGACTCTTGTAGGCATTGATACTTGCCGGCAATTCCGCGGGCGCAACCACATCCGGCAAAAAAAGGAACTTCCACCCCTGCAGCACCGCCCGCGTACTCAAGCAAAGGTCCTCGCACACCGTATCCGGTTCCCACCCCCCACACGACTCCAGACAGCTTCGCCGCCACACCCCCGCCGTACCGTTAAATTTCGGGAACAGGTCGGCACGATGGCGCACCGTTTGCTCAATGATAAAATGCTTATCCATGGCAATCGCCTGCGCCGCCGTCAGTGGCGAAGCATCATCATTCAGGTGTCCCCAACGCGCCTGCACCGCCCCCAGCCGGGCATCGTCCAGGAAATGGGGCACCGTGCGGCGCAGAAAATCCGGCGGCGGTTGAAAATCCGCATCGAAAATCGCCAGGAACGCGCCGCTGGCCCGCGGCAACGCCGCCGCCAGCGCCCCCGCCTTATAACCCGCCCGATTCTCGCGCCGCACCCACTCCATGTTCACCCCTTCCGCCTGAAACCGCCGCACCAGATCATCGGCCAGCCCCGCCGTCTCGTCGGTGGAATCATCAATTACCTGAATTTGCAGGCGGTTGCGCGGATAATCGAGCTGCGCCACCGCGTCCAGCAAGCGCGGCAGCACCAGCCGCTCATTGTAAATAGGAAGCTGCACGGTCACGGAGGGCAGATGGTCATCTGCTACCGCCGGGGCGGGATAAGCCTTATGGCGGTAGCGCCAATAAAAGAGCAGCGTCACCAACCCCAACAACCCATAAACGGCCATCCCGATCAGGGCCGCCAGGTACAATAAACTGAGCCAGGTGATCATGCCGTGTCGTCAGATCGCTTAACGATCTGTTTTAGCCGCTTGCGGAACTCGGCGCGCGTCAGCAAAACGCGGCGCTGACACGTCTGGCACTGCAAGCCAATGTCCGCGCCAATGCGCGTCACCAGCCAGAGATAGCCGCCGCACGGGTGTGGTTTACGCAGCTTAACAATGTCGCCTGGTTGAACGGAAGGAATGTGTTGTGTAGACATAGGGGGAGAATTATACGATAGCGCATGGCTCTGGACACGCCCGTACCGCATACGAAATACATCCGTACGCGCTTTCGTGACGGGCGACGCCCAAATCCGTGGCCGCGTGATGGTGGATTCCGCCGCGTGGACGGATAGCTTTTCATATCGTGTCTGTTTTCAGGTATACTTCGGTCACTATGCCTGTTTGCGGACCATCAGGCGGCTTCTAGCCACTCTCCACTCACATCTGTTTTCGAGGGCGCTCATGCTAGGTTTATCTATTCCCGTTTTGATTGCCAGGTTAATTGTCCTGGTTGTGGCGTTTACGATTCACGAACTGGCGCATGCGCTGACGGCGGATTGGCTGGGGGATTCGACGGCGCGTCGTATGGGTCGCGTTAGCCTCAACCCGCTGGTTCACCTGGACCCCATGGGTACAATTTTGCTGTTGATTGCCGGCTTTGGCTGGGCCAAACCCGTCCCCGTGAATCCCATGAATTTACGCGGCAACCCACGTTCGTCAATGGCGATTGTGGCGATTGCCGGCCCCTTTTCCAATATGGTGATGGCTTCGCTGGCGGCCATTCCCTTGCGGCTGGGATTGATGCCCATGACATTCGGGAATTCGCAACTGACGGTGGGCGTGATTTTATTTGAGTTTGTGTGGATAAATGTGATCCTGGCGCTATTTAACCTGATCCCACTGGCTCCGCTGGATGGCTCGAAGGTGTTGGCCGGGGTTTTGCCGGCGGAAATGGCCTACCGACTCCGCCCCCTGGAACAATACGGCCCCCTGATCCTCCTCGCCCTCATCTTCCTGCCCAATTTCCTGCCTGTTATTCCCGACTTTATCTCCTTCCTCATTGGTGGCCCGGCAATTGCCATCACCCAGCTACTCATCGGTTTCTGACGCCTTGCTACTCATGCGCCTTCGCTACCGCCTGTGGCAGATATGGCAGGACGTTACCGTGAAAGCGCCGCTGCCGCCAGAAGCGCGCCAGGAAATTGGCGGCGTGCTTTCCGTGGCGGAGCTGCGGCTCTTTGACCGGTACGGACCGCGCGATCAGCAGCACGCTTATCTCGTTTACCAGACGTTACTGGCTGCCGGGCACACATCGCGCCCGCTGCTGGCGGCGGCGCTGCTGCATGATGTGGGCAAGGCGCGCGTACGCCTGAGGGCCTGGGATCGGATGCTGCCCGTGCTGGTGGAAACAGTGTGGCCGTCACTGGCGCGGCGATGGGGAGCCGGCGCACCGGAGGGGTGGCGACGCGGGTTTGCGGTGCGGCGGCAGCACCCGGCCTGGGGCGCGGAAATGGCCCGGGCCGCCGGGAGCGATGCGTTGACGGTGGATTTGATATGCCGGCATCAAATCCCCCCCCATCAAACCACCCCTGAAGACCACCTCCTCCACCTGCTGCAATGGGCCGACGACCGTTCCTGATCCTCTACTGCTGTCGCCAAAACGCCACCATCCCATCCGCCACAATCCGCGGGCGGCGGCCATCCACCGGAATCACCATAATGTGCGGCACACCGTTCTCCGCCACCGGCAGGGCCAGCGCCGCGCTATCCGGCGACCAGAGACGATGACTGAGCGCGTACTGGTCAAAAAAGGGTAGGAACTGGGCCAGAAACAGGGGCGTTGGCGTAAACGACGTGACAAACCCCTCGTTGCCGCTTCCCACATCCACCACCCATACATCCATTGTCGGCAGTTGATCCCGCTGCATGGCGCGCCGCTCCGCCGGTCGGATTGCCGCCAGCGGTTGCATCTCAGCGGACGCCTCGATGCTGTCCCGGCCATGCAGCGTCAAGAACGCCAGCCGTCGCCCATCCGGCGACCAGAAAAAGGCCACCACGGTTTGCCTTGTTAGCAGGGCGATCTGACCAGTTTGCGCATCATACAGTCGCAGCGGACCAAACAGGTCGGAGCCGCCGCTATCCGGGCTGATAAAGGCCAACCTGTCCGCCGCGGGACTCCATGTCAAGGCCGCCGTGCCCCGGTGCGGAATACGTGTTTCCGATTCGCCCCGGTCATTCTGAATCACCAACCAGCGTGCCCCCGCGGCATCCTCTACCGTAAACGCCCAGTACGCGCCGCTGGCCGAGATGCCCGGCGATTGGAAGGAGCCGGGGGCGGCCAGGTTTTCGCCCGTTTTCGTGCCGGTGGGGTCAATGAAGGCCAGTCGCGCTTCTTCCTGATTGGCGCCTGTGTGAATGAGGAGGCGGTCCGCGGAGGGAGACCATGCCCAGTAGAAAGGTTGGCCCGTGGTAAGCAGGCGTGCGGGTCCGTTTTCTCCGGCTGCTGCCAGAAATAGCCCCAAACTGCCGGCATGGTTGGCAAGAATGCTCACGGTTTGGCTGTCCGGCGACCAATAAAGATAGAAGGGCGCGTCGTTCTCGCTGCCATAAATGCTCAGGGGGGCGCTGTCGCGGGCGGGCGCATCGGCGAGTAGATAGACGCCGCTGCCGGCATCGTCGCTGCCCAACACCGCAATCCACTCCCCATCCGGCGACCACACCGGAAACTGATAGCTGCGATCGTCATCCGTCAACTGCCGCCGATTATTTCCTTCCCCATCAATCGTCGCCACCTGCCGACGGGAATCCACCAACACCAGCCGCCCGCCCCCGCCGGGGTTTGCCCCCGCCGGCGCTTCGTTCGCGCTTTCTCCCTCCGCCGCTTCCGGTGTCCCCCCTGACTCCGGAGTCAAGGTTGGCGAGGATTGCACTGCTGCCGGCAGCGACCCTACCACGGCCCCATACGATTGCCACAACCACGCCGCCGCCGTCACCGCCGCCGCCAGCCCGCACAACACGAGGACCACCAGACCACCAATCAACCACCACTTCGTCCGCCACCGCATTTGTTTCTGTTCTCCCGTTTCCTCACGCATTCTCACACCTCGCCGAACCTATCTACAATGCGCACACCACCGATCCATGTTGGAAGTTAATCACAAACTCGAGTCTGGCGAAACCGAAATAGGGTGAGCGGCATCGCCGCTTCAGCCGTGTCGAACCCCATCCGTGGGCCGGTTGAAGCCGCCGCGCCCAAAACGCCAGTGTCTGTCACGAAAATAGCTCGGATGCCACCGCAAGCCAGTTTTCGCCTCCCTCCGCTGGTGACATTCCTCGTCACCACACCTGTTGATTATCACTGTACGCCCAGTGGCCGCTCTTCGATAATTAAGGTGTAACGTACCGGCAGACGACATGTTCGTCATGCCACCCACGGGAGTTTCGTTGCACCTGAACTGTTACGGCAGCAGGCCCTTCCCCTCTCTCAAACAACCCGGCTGCCCAGGAGAATGACCATGTTCAAACACATCCTTGTCCCTCTGGACGGCTCCGCTCTGGCGGAATCCGCCCTCCCCGTCGCTCTGGAAGTTGCTCAAAAATTCGACGGCGAAATTACTCTGGTGCGCGTGGTCCTGCCGCCACACGTTGTCAGCCATACCACGGGAGCCGCCTATGCTTCCTTGATCACCGGCCTGCGCGAGCTGGCCTACGAAGAGGCGGAATCCTATCTGAAAACGCAACAAGGTTCCCTGCGCCAGCAAGGGCACATCGTTCACTGCAAAGTCGTGGACGGCGAACCTGTCGCCGATATTATCCTGGACGTTGCCGAAGGGTTGCCCGTTGACCTGATCGTCATGAGCACGCATGGTCGCAGCGGGGTCAGTCGTTGGGTATTTGGCAGCGTGGCCGACCGCGTCTTGCGCCTGGCCTCCATGCCTATTTTGCTTGTTCGCGCGCAGCCCGGCACGGCTGCCTGACAGACGGAGCCGGTGCGACGCACCCCAGCCAACAACCGACAAACTGTCCTTTCCTGTTAATTGTCCGAAAACAACTTGTCATTTGGCAAGTTGGAAGGTCACTTCCAGCGCATCCAGCGATGCCGCTGTTTGGTACGGCGTTGCGTAAATCTCTTCCGTGTTGAAAAACCCGCTGAAGCGCCCACTCCGGAGTCGAGGCTTTAGCCGGTTCTCAGGTAACTACTAACGCTCTCTGGAGATTGGACCAATTTCATACGCTCAACGGCCATTGTCACCAGAGAAAATTGGTCCAATCTGGCTTACCTGAGCCTGCCGAAGGCAAGAGAGGCGGCGACAGGTTCAGCCTACAAGCGGGTTGGCAGTCACCACTTCCTGTAGAATCGATTGCTCTGTTTGCACAAAGCGGCGCGTGCCCGTGCGGGCGCGGATCAGCAGCGAATGAAGATGGGCCACTTGACCGTGGAAGTCAACTTCATGCAGGAGATCGCTGCGGGTGATACCCGTGGCCGCCACGAACACATCGTCACCGCGCACCATTTCCGCAACTGACCAGATGCGCTTCCGCTCCAGGCCTGCTTCCACCAGGGCGTCCCTTTCGGCGCGGCTTTGCGGAGCCAGCCGGGCCAACATACCACCGTGCAGTGCCTTCACGGCGCAAGCCGCCAAAATGGCTTCCGCCGCGCCACCGATCCCCATCAACACGTCAATGTTTGTGCCTACGGTGGCCGCCAGCAGCGCGGCTTCCGCGTCCGCCTGGCGCAGCCAGACACGCGCTCCCGTGGCGCGGATTTCCTCGATCAGGTCAGCGTGCCGCGGGCGGTCCAACACTACCACGTCCAGGTCGCGCACGGACTTCCCTTTGACACGGGCGATCAAGGCCAACGTCCAGGCGGCGGGGGCGTCCATCACCTCGGGGACTAACGCCTCTGCCGCTTCGCGGTCAACGACAATTTTATCGACATAGGCGGCGGGGTGAGGGGACCAGATAGTGTGACGTGGGGCAACAGCGATGGTTGAAATGGCACCCGGATAACCGCTGACAACCAGCTTTGTGCCATCAATGGGGTCTACGACGACGTCCAATGGCGGTCCGCTACCCGTGCCCACGTGGGAGCCGCTGTTGAGGGAAGAAAGCGTCCCCAGTCTTCCTTCTTCTCCAATGACAATGTGGCCGTCCATTTCCACTTCGTTAAGGGCGTGGATGGCAGCTTCCGCCGCCGCCCGGTGTGTATCCAGGTATTTGCCGGAGCCAACCCACCGACCGGCGGCGAGGGCGGCGGCTTCCGTGACGCGCAGCAGGTCCAGGCCGATGTTGCGGAAAAGAACTTGATTGGTGTCGAGTGTCTGGCTGTTCATCCTTCATCCCTCATCCTTCCGCCTTCATCCCTCATTCTTCGAAGTCGTCTATGGCTTCCAGCAGGCCGGCATTTTCCCAGGATAACATGCCGCCTTGTAGGATGGTGACGTTGGCGTATCCGTTTTGGCGCAGTTGGTAGGCAACGCGACGGCTGCGGCGGCCGGTACGACAAACAAAGACGATGGGGGTTTGTGCCGGCATTTCCACCCCCTCACGCAGCACCGTCACCAACGGCCGCGGTTGCGCTTCTGGAATATGTCCGCGACGATACTCGCGCGGCTCCCGCACATCAATCACCACCGGGCGCGAACCAGACACCCCCCGCAGTTCCGCGTACAACGCCCGTGCTGATAGCTCGGGCACACTCCCCACCGGCACAACTGCTTCCAACTTCAGGTCCGGCGGGTAGGCATACTTGGGCAGATTCTGGCACTCGCGAAACGCGCGCGCGGGGCATTCATAGATACAAATGGCCGGGTCCAACACACGGTGGAACAGATGGGAAATGGCCTCGTCTTCCGACAAAAAGTTGGACGGCCCCAGATAGACATCAAACCCAGAATGCGCCATGACCCGCAGTACCGCCTCATTGGCCCGCACCACAAACACGTCACCGCCCCGTTCCCTATACATGCGCACGATATTCTCCAGGGCGTGTATGCCGCTGAAATCGCACTGGTTGACGCTGTGCATACGCAGGAGGAGGAACCGCTCTTCGGGGCAGTCGAGCAAGTGTTCCTGGATCACTTCCTCCACATGACTGACCGCGCCAAAATAGAGGTCCCCCTTGATTTCCAGCAGGCTCATTTGGGGGCAGCTATGCGCCGCGTGCGGCACAAAATGGCGGAAGTTGTCGTCCGGTAGTACGAAATAAACCTGGGGTAGACTGGTTTTGCGAATGTAGAGCGCAAAAGAGAGCAAAATACCCAGCAGCACGGCGAATTCGATGCGCAGGAAGAGCGTGCCCAGGATGGTGACGAGCATGATGAGGGCGTCGCTGCGCGTACTGAAAGCGATGCGGCGAATTTCCGCCCGATCAACCATGCGGTAGGCGGTGACGATGAGTACGCCCGCCAGCGCCGCCGTGGGTACGAATGCGGTCAGCGGCGCGAGGAAGAAGAGGCCAACGAGGACAAAGAGGCCGGAAAACAGGGCGCTCACAGGCGTGCGCGCGCCTGCGCCGAAGTTGATGGCGGAGCGGGAGAAGGAGCCGGCGACCGGGTAGCCGGTGAAGAAGCCGGCAAAGAGGTTTGCCAGACCCTGGCCAACGAATTCCTGATTGCTGTCGAGCCGTTGACCGGTCTGGGCGGCAATGGAGCGGGCAATGGCGGCGGTTTCCACGAGGCCAATGGCTCCAACGGCAAGTGCCCCGGTGGAGAGTTGGGCGATGAAGTCAATATCGAGTAGGGGGAGGCGGGCAAGGGGGGGAAAGCCTGCCGGCATTTTCCCTATCGTTGCTACCCCCTGTTCATCCAGCTTGAAAATAAAAACGAGCAGCGAACCGGCCACCATGGCCAGCAGTGCGTCGGGCAGGCGGCGATTGACCCGGCGCACGAGCAGCACGAAAATGATGGTGCCCACGCCCAGCGCCGCGGTGATCACATGCGTGTGGGTCAGATTGACGAAGGAGTTGACCAGGGTGACGAATACGTCCGCGTTGGGGAGTTTTAACCCCAACAGCGGGCTGATTTGCTTGATGGCGATGAGCAGGCCGGCGCCGGTGGAGAAGCCGACGATGACGGAGTGGGAGACGAAGTTGACGAGGACGCCCAGCCGTGCCAGGCCCATGAGGAGTTGGAAGACCCCCACCATGACGGCCATGAGTCCCGCGCCGATGATGAATTCGGCGGTGTTGGGGGCGACGACGGCGGAGAGGGAAGAGAAGACGAGGAGGGAGATGGCGTTGGCGGGGCCGGTGTGCATCTGGTTGGAGGCGCCCCACAATGCGCCGACGATGGCTCCGATAATGCCGGCATACAGCCCCATCTGTGGCGGTAATTCCGCAATCAACGTAAACGCTATCGCCTGCGGCAGCAAAATCACGGCCACCGTCAACCCGGCGATTAAGTCAGGACGCAGGTTCTCGCGGTCATATGCCCGTACCAACCGCACCGGCTGCCACAAATAGCGCGAAACACCGCCAAGAAGATTGGGGTTGTTCAAAAACGACGACATACGCACCTCGGAGGAGGCGGAAGAAGAATAAACGGCAACCACTTGAGCCATCGCCTGAGCCTGTCGAAGGTACCATGGAGTTCAACAGGTTCAGGCAACGGGAGGTCTAGCCGTTACAAAAAAGCGGGTGAATGGGTGAATGATTAGCGTACGCGCGTCCCTCAGCCTATTCGCCATCTACCCACGCCGCTCACCGCTCGTCACTCGCAGACTCTCTTTGGCTTGCCGCACGATTTCCGCAATTTGCGCCAGGTGGCTATCATCGTGCGAGAGGCCAAAGACAAACCGCTTGATCGGGTTAATCACCGTGCCCCGAGCTGTCTCGTAGATATTATCCAGGTGTGGCGCATCGGGCCACATCTCCAGGCTAGCCAGACGCATCCGGCGGCTCTCCTCCAGGCGGGCGCGGCATTGCGCCGCGGTCGTCACCTGTTGCCACGGCACTTCCGCGCGCGAACGTCCGTGGTATTCCACGCCGCGCGCCAGCTCCGCCGCCAGCGCCGCCGACTCCTCCGCGGAGGCCGTCGTATGCACAATCACGTGTCCCAACGTCCACGCCAGCCCTTGTTCACCCTCATCGGTGGCAAACATATCGTCCGCATCCGGGTCTTCCGGTTGAAACGTGACGTCTTCGTCTGAGCATTGCGCTATCAAGTCGAGCATCGTGTCTACCATTTCGTTTGTCAACCGGCGCAAATCGTTTACCGTCAGGTCGGCGATCAATTCGTCCATCGTCATTGCTTTATTGCGTACAGCCGTGAAGTTCAACATTGTTCGTCCATCAATGAATAGGGCGCAGGCCCCAGTGTTCAGGGCGCACCCATATTGAAGATTGGAAATGACGGATGCGCGGGAAGGGTTCTTGCTTGTCAGATAGCCCAAAGTTAATTTTGCACGAACCCGAAGTGATTGTCATTAGCTCTCTGGCGGCGCGGCGCAACGAAAGCCCAGAATGCTTTTTGTGTCTGGCGGCGGTCCCTGATGCCGATTAGCGACCTGGATGACGCCTGGCGGGCTATACCACGAACCGCCCCGTCATCCGGATAGGCGAATAGGATCAGGATCACCACCATCATTGTCACGCTCAAGAACAAAACCTTGCTACGCATCTGACACACTCCTCTGTCATTAAGGACCGGAAGTTTTGGTCGTTGAGGATTGCCGGTCCGGCTGATATTCATCCATGGTGGTCGGCGTAGTCAGCGAAGTCTCTTTCAGGGCTGGAACGACCATGCAAAGAAGGGACGCAGGGGAATCATCTCATCCTTCCCTTCAAGATGGGAACAACACTACACTGGCAGAAAACCGCGCAGGTAGCGCAGCAGTAGCCCCAATACCAGCAGTATATCCGCAATCAGCAGGAGACGGAACAGGGTTTGCTCAAATATGCCTCCTGTTGTCAGGCGGAGGCGACGGGGTAGCAGGTGAAAGCGACGCCGTGTCAGGGGCATCAGCAGGGGGATGCCCGTTTTCGTTACGCCATCGGCAACCAGATGGCTGACATACCCCACTAGAAACGCAAACGGCAGCCCGCGCGTGGGCCATGCCGGCATGAAAGAAACCAGCAGCGCCAACAGACCCGTTAACAAGAGACAGGTGAGCAGGCTGTGGGTGATACCGCGATGGGGCAAATACTCCGCGACGCTGTTCGCGCCAGTAGCCACGCCCCGCCGCAGGTAGGCGTCCACCAGATTGACCGCTCCCTCCGGGTTGCGATGGCGGCGAAACCGGCGGCGTGCCGCCTGCACATCCTTTCGCGTCTGGTTGTCGCCAATGCCCAACTTCTGCCGCAAAAGCGGGTCCGCCTTGCTGCCCTTTGCCGCGTCAATATCGGGCAGCAGCGACGCCAACCAGCCAACGCCGAGGCTAACCACAAAGCCGCCCGATCCGGGGGCAATTCCCGCCGCCAGCAGCGCCAGCGCCGTTGTGGAAATGCCAATCAACTGGTGGGTTCGTCCCATCATAAGGCAAAGATTCCTTGTGGGGCAACTATTCGCGTAGACTCGTCAGGTCTTGTTCGCGGAGGAAATAGTCACCGTTGTTGATAGTTGTCGAGGATTGGTCATGGAAGCGCGCGAATGACTGATCAAGGATGTGCGCCGTCGTTTGCGCCAGGGGGCGCTCACGCCCCAGGGCAAGATGACACGCCATCAATGTAACGTCTGCAAATTGTAAATCAGGGCGGTCAGAATCGCCAGAGCATAAAGGGACATGGGCACAATCTTTAACTTCCAGGAGAGGAAAATGCCGGGCAGCAGCATGGACCTGACAGCCACAAGAACACGCGTGGAAAGCAGCGGCTGAATAGCGACGCATTGGACATGCACGACTCGGAGCTTGAGGGGAATGGTGGGAATGGATTGCGAAATACGACAGGCGTGGTGGCGGAAAATGCCGGCAACTGGTGGGCGACGCCAACGGTCCGGGTGGCATCAACCCCGACGACAAAATCGTGGGCAACGTCATCCATACCCCGAAACCCGGTATTTCAAGAAAACTGGGTTTTTCACAGTTTATTGCGCCGCCACAACTGGCTCCCACCCCATACCAACAGCGCAATGCCCAAAATGATCCCAACCCGTATCAGCGATAGCGCCCAGCCTGGCACAGTGTCCGCAGGATCGCACATGCGCCCAAGCGCATTCACGACGCCGCACATCGCGCTGTAGGCCACCTCTCGATCAATAAACTCACCCAGAGTGAGGAGAACGCCTATCACCGCCAGCCACCAGTTGCGCCGCTCCGCCAGGCGGTTTTCTTCCGCCTCCAGTTGCCCCCGCAGCAGGTCAACCTGAATTTGCAGCGTGCGCAGCGTGACTTCCGCTTCCTGAATCGTGGCCTGGTAAAAAGCCTTATCTGCCTGCATTTGGGCCACGGCCACAGCCAGCCCTTGCTGCCAGGCCAGCAGCACGCCAGCCAAAGGCAGCGCTGCGCGTCCTACTTCGTTTTGCAGATTAGCCGCATTGACGTTCACCCCTTGCACAGCTCGTGCAAATTGCCCCAGTTCCACCGCATACTGCCCATAAGCGGTGGCAATATCCTGGAGTTGGTTCTCCAATTCAGCCAGGTCTTGCCCTGGCGCTCGTGTACGCAGCAGGACCTGGCTCAAATTCTGCTCCTGCTGAATAAGCTGCGGGCGCAGCAACTGCCAGTAAGTGCGGCTGTATTGGTGGGATACTTTGTGCGTTAGCAAAGAAAGTCGCGGCAAGATTTCGTTCAGAAAGCGGGTTGCGGCCTGTTCTGATAGATCATCGTCAGGATAAAACAGGGCCAACTGATCGGAGAGTCCCACGCGATCATAGAGCCAGCCCCCCCAGGGCAAAGAAGCCAACCGCAGGTCGCCGCCCACGCCGGGCAAGAGGTCTTCAGCCAGTCGCCTGGCATCTGTTTCCGCGACCACCCGCGCGGCAAAACAAATCGTCTGTCCCAGGTAAAAACGGTCATGCCGCAGTGGTTCAGCCACGGGCCAACTGCCTTCTTGCAGTCGCGTCCAGGCGTCAGGCTGTGCGGTCTCAGCGTGCCCGCAGGCCAGGTGCAGAGTTACAGCGTCCCCTTCTGCCTGCACGAAAGCAAAGGCGGCATATGCGTCTGCGCCCGGCTGCCAGCGGGCGGCCTGACCACCCGGGGGATAAAGCTGTACTTTGTCGGTCTCGGAATGCAGGAGGTCAATCGTGGGCAGCGCGGTTGCATCCTGGCCCAGCCAGGCAGACTGGTATTCCAGGACCTCTTGTACGCGGGTGCGCCAGGAAGGTGCCGGCATTTTCTCCGTTCCAGCTATCGTTTCCAGGCTGAGGGCCAGAAACAGGTATTGGTGCATCATTGCTTCCCGCGCCGCGGGTTGGTTGTCAGGCATCAGATGGCGGTTCCTCTGGCGCGGGAGTGGGGGGCGATGCCGGCAATTTGTCCATCTCGCGCACGATGTCAATCAATTTCTGCTTTACGGGTTGCACAGGCAGCCCTTTCACCGGTTCATCCGTCGGTTGAACTGAGGGAGGATCTGTCCACATACTGCTCCCCGCGCCAGGAACAGCCCCGCGCACGGCTGGATAACGGCGCAACACGCGCAGCAATTGAAAATAAGCGCGCATCTGTTCACGACTCTGACCCGACTGCAAAGCGCCATCCACGCCTGGCGCCAGTTCCCTCAGTTCTTGCACAAACTGCTGCCACTGCCCTGGCGTCATGTTCTCGTTAAAATACTCTTGCTTATTATGCAGCAGTTGCAGCAAATCCTTGATACTATTCATCCCATACTCCTTGCGGGAGCGGATTGGCAACCCGCCCTATGGCAGCCATTTGCCATACGTCCAGGGCCACGCATCCCACTCTGACACAAGTCCCGCTTTGACCGGGTTGTTAATTACGTACTGGCGAATACGCTGCCATTCCGCTTCATCTCGAACAACATGGTCGTAATACTCTTGCTGCCAGAAAGCCCCAGACCGATGTAGTAACTTATTGGCCTGCGTGGCGGTATAAAGTTTGAGGGAATGCATGATTGCCGGCAAACTATAATAACCACCACCATCCTTTGTTCGCGGCGCGAATACGACGTGGACATGATTACCCATCACGCAGAACGTATCCAGATCATACACATTCTGGTCTCGATAACGCAAGCTTTCAGCGACCATTGCAGCTACAGGTGCTTGTTCCAGCCATTGCGGTCTCTGGCGGTTGCTGTCCAGGGCGGCATCCCATTGTGCAAACATACGCTTATGCTCTTGCAAGGCCCGCGCTACCTTTTCCTGCCGATCGCTGATCCTCGCTATCTGCTTCTCTACCCATTCTGCCTCAGCGTGTAGCCGACGCTGCACCGCCGGCGGCAGTGAACCAGCCAACCGGAATGTTACAAACAAGACCGCTCCTGGCGGTTGAATATGCGGCAAGTGCCTCCTATACGACTGTCGATAGGATAACCAGTTCACCTGACTCACCTCCCGTAGGGCGGGTCGCCGACCCGCCTTTCTGCCCATATACCACCATGCCGCACAGTTTACCAACTCGTATCTATCGCCCGGCGATAATGTATTTGCTGAACGGTAGTTTCGATAAGTACACCTGTCGGTTTTTGCGTGTGGGGGCGGGTTGCCAACCCGCCCTACGGTCAGGCGCCGTGGACGGCGAAGGGGGCCCAATGGACAGGGTGGGAAAATGGACATGCCGCGGTAGATTCGTGGAGTGTGTCATAAGCTGACTCCATAGCCAGCAGTTGGTAATACAAATCCGCTTCCGCTTCTTCTGAGAGGATAGTCCATTCGCCGCGGGCTTCGGCTGCCTGCAAGGGGGCCAGTTCTGTCTCCAGACGGGCAAGGGCGTCGGCTTTAGGCAACGTACGCAGCCAGTGGGCAGCCTGTTGCACGGCCGTCGCTGGCGGCAGGTGATGGGGAGGAAGCAGGAGTTCGTAGGTTTTATCCATCAACCAGGCGGTGGAGAGGTCGTCCACGGCCCACAAGGAGGCGATGACTGTGCCCGCGCCCGCGGTGAGCAGGGCGGCGGGGAAACCTAAATGCTCCTCCGCCGCTCCCCGGTCAATCTGGCCCGTCTCGCAGGCGCTGGCGGAGACGAGACAGCCGGGCTTTAGCGGCAGCCGCCCGGCCCAGATGTCGTCCAGGGTGAGCTTTTCGCAATCCGCCTGCAGCAGGTTGAGGGGCTGGCGCGCGGGCAGCGCCTGCCACAGCGGCGCGGTGTACCCTTGCGGGTGCGCCAGGAGGAAGGCGGATTGGCCTGGATCAGAGGGATGGAAGGAGGCGTGGGTAGAGAGTTCCAGGTAGTCGGCCGCGGGGGCGTGTTCCAGCAGCCAGGCGCGGCGGGCGGCGGAGCCGAAAGCGACCTGGGCGCGGCCGGCAAAGCGGGCGGCAATGGCCCGCACTTCGCCCGGGGTGAAGGCCAGGGAGCCATCCGGGTTGGCGATGGCCGTCAGATGGGGTTCAAGTTGGGGGCGAGCGGCGGCGCGGGTGATGGCCTGCTCTAACGCCACGGCGGAGGGAGCGTAGCTGAGAACGTACCGGTCGCCAAAGAAGTCGCCATCGGGGAGGGGCACGGCGTGCCAGGGGAGGAAAGCGAGCAGGTCGCCAGGGAGCAGCGTGATGGGCCAGACATCGGGCAACTGCGCCAGCCGCGCCAGCAGCGGCGGCAGAAACGCCCGCCCCAATTGGGCCAATCTTTGCGTCATGGTGCGCTGCCATACCGCCTGCGCCAGCGGATAGAGCGGATGCAAAGCAGGCAAATGCGCCAGGTGCGTCAGCCAGTAGGCTGTGAGCCAGCCGGGCTGCTGCCCGGCAGCAGCCTGCGCCAGGATGCCAGGGACATCCGCCGCCCCAAATCCGTCTGTAGGGAACAGGGCGTAGAAAAAGTCCTGCCAGGCGTCGCGGGTAAACGCGGGTAAAGAAATGATGTCTGCCGCCGCGGGCGCGTCCTGGGGAGAGGCCGGGTGAATGAGCAGGCAGAGCGTGCCCCAGTCGGTGTCATCGGTAGGCGCCAGATAGAGGAGGAGACGATTTTGAGAGCGGGCCAGATCACGCAGGGCGGCATACTCAGGGGCGCGTAGGGCAAAAACCGGATCAGCGGCCTCCAGGTGGCGTAATCGTTCCAGCAAATCTCTGCGGCGGCGCACGAGAGCGGCGCGCCGTATGTCCAATTGCGGCGTGCGCGGCTCTGCCGCCAGAGCGCGCAGGTCAGAATCACACTGGCGCAAATCCGCCAGCATCTGATCATAAGCGGTCGCTTCCGCGGGCGAAAGTTGCGCCGGGCGACGATTCAGACGCGCCTGTTCTGCGCGAAGGCGCACAGATCGCCCAGCTTCAATCAATGCTGGCGCGGCAGCCTCATCCCTGGCCGCGAGTAGCAGTGGCAGCAGGCGGCGGTTGAGCTGCGCTGCTGCTCGCGCCGGAACCCCTGGATCCGACTGCCACAACAATCGATCTTGCCATAAGGCTACCGCCTGGCGATAGACGGCGATGGCTTCTTCCAGGTCGGCGAAGCTGCCGCGGGCGGCGTAGCGGTCACGGAGCCCGTTGCCCAGGTTGTTCAAGTAGCCGGGCAAGTCCGGGGAGCCGGCGGGCGTGGCCTGCACCGCCTGGCGATAGACGGCGATGGCTTCTTCCAGGTCGGCGAAGCTGCCGCGGGCGGCGTAGCGGGCACTGAGCCCGTTGCCCAGGTTGTTCAAGCGAGATGGCAAGTCCGGGGAGCCGGCGGGCGTGGCCTGCACCGCCTGGCGATAGACGGCGATGGCTTCTTCCAGGTCGGCGAAGCTGCCGCGGGCGGCGTAGCGGGCACTGAGCCCGTTGCCCAGGTTGTTCAAGCGAGATGGCAAGTCCGGGGAGCCGGCGGGCGTGGCCTGCACCGCCCGATGACGGCGATGGCTTTCAGGCAGCCGCGGCACGGCGGGTGCGGATGGCAGTCAGGGCCGCCTGGCGATAGACGGCGATGGCTTCTTCCAGGTCGGCGAAAGCTGCCGCGGGCGGCGACGGTTGTTCAGATGGCAAGTCCGGGGAGCCGGCGGGCGTGGCCTGCACCGCCTGGCGATGACGGCGATGGCTCGTCGGCGAGCCGCGGCGGCGTAGCGGGCACGGAGCCCGTTGCCCAGGTTGTTCAAGCGAGATGGCAAGTCCGGGGAGCCGGCGGGCGTGGCCTGCACCGCCTGGCGATAGACGGCGATGGCTTCTTCCAGGTCGGCGAAGCTGCCGCGGGCGGCGTAGCGGGCACGGAGCCCGTTGCCCAGGTTGTTCAAGTAGCTGGCAAGTCCGGGGAGCCGGCGGGCGTGGCCTGCACCGCCTGGCGATAGACGGCGATGGCTTCTTCCAGGTCGGCGAAGCTGCCGCGGGCGGCGTAGCGGTCACGGAGCCCGTTGCCCAGGTTGTTCAAGTAGCCGGGCAAGTCCGGGGAGCCGGCGGGCGTGGCCTGCACCGCCTGGCGATAGACGGCGATGGCTTCTTCCAGGTCGGCGAAGCCCCGGGCGCTAGTCAGGCGGCGGTTGTTCAGCGTGGCAAGTCCGGGAGCCGGCGGGGGCCTGCACGCCTGGCGATAGACGCGATGGTTTCCAGGTCGCAGCTGCCGCGGGCGGCGTAGCGGTCACGGAGCCCGTTGCCCAGGTTGTTCAAGTAGCATGGCAAGTCCGGGGAGCCGGCGGGCGTGGCCTGCACCGCCTGGCGATAGACGGCGATGGCTTCTTCCAGGTCGGCGAAGCTGCCGCGGGCGGCGTAGCGGGCACGGAGCCCGTTGCCCAGGTTGTTCAAGAGAGATGGCAAGTCCGGGGAGCCGGCGGGCGTGGCCTGCACCGCCTGGCGCCATTGCGCCAGCGCCTGGTTCAGATCGCTGGTTTGCCCCCGGGCCCAATAGCGGCGCAGATAGCAGCCGCCGCTGTCATTCAGTACAGCCAGGCGAAAGCGGGCATCGGCGGTAGGGAATACACGGTGGCGCAGGATGCTTTCCCAGGCGGCAATGGCTTCGTGCAAAAAAGCGATGTCGCCCGTCTGTAAATAATGGGCTTCCGCCGTCTGCGCTTGTTGCCACGCCTGGCGAAAAGTCGCAGGCGTGGAGGATGCAGTCTGGCCAGCGCCTATGATTTCAGCAAATGCAGCTTCGATCCCTATCTCGCGGCAGCGACGCAGCAGGTCACGGTGGGTGGTGAAATGGCGGGCAGCGTCTTCTTCGCCTTGCGCCTCGGCTGCGGCACACAATTGGGTCAACAGGGCATCCGCTTCGTCAGTAAGCAGATCCGGGTTCTGTGCCACAATGCGCTGCGATTGGCCCCAGGTTTCAGCCTGGATAAACTCCTGCAAGCGCACCAACAAAGGCGGCGCCGCGGACGTCGTTTGCGCCTGGGCTACGAGTTCAGTCAGGGCTGCCTCCATACCCACATCCTGCGCCCGCTGCAGTACGCGCTGGTGCATTTGCAGTTGGCGCAGAGCGTTGGGATCGTCCTCGTACTGCTGGATAAGTTCAGCCAATGCCTGGGCGGCGGCATCTGTGAGCAGCAGCGCCTGGTCTGCACGCAGCACGCGCTGGTGTTCTTCCAGGCTGTGTACATTGACCAAACGTAGCACAGCTTCCATCGCTGGCTCCGTGGTGGCAGGAGATGTCTCTTCCGGCTCATTCCCGGCCTCCACCAGGGCGTCGCGGGCAGCCTGCTCCAGTTGGGCAAACCTTTCCGGGTCCTCCTGGCGCAGCCGTTCCATCTCCGCGGCCATTGCCGCCTGCATTTGCGCCAGGGCGGCTTCGGGATCGTCCGCGAGCAGCGGGGGCAGCAGGCGGCGGGGGACGACGGGCATCTGTTCCACCCAGGCGGCATTCCACGCCGCCCCCAGGGCGTCGCGCAGCATCCCCAACAGGGCATTCGCGTGTTGCTGGTCCTCTTCCTGGCTGGTCTGTTCCGCGGGCGAAAACAAAAGCGTCGCATCTTCCCCAGGGCGATACAGCAGCAGGGGCAGGTCCAGGGGAATCGGGTGTCCATTGGCGCAGACGCTGGTGTGCAGCGCTCCCCGGCGCAGGGCGTCCAACAGGTCCGGGCGGGCCGCCGCATCCAATATCAGCCACATCTGCGCCGTCAAAGAGACGCCGCACTGCGGGCACGTTATCTGGCTCGTTTGCTTATATGAATAATCGGGCATCCTTGTTCTCCGCTGGCAGCCTGGCCGCCTGGCTATTATCTCTATGTAAAGTAAACTGGAACTAGCAGGGATTATACAGATAAAGCCCAATCCGCGAAATCCGCCCCAGCGCCTTCTGTAGGGCGGGTTGCTTACCCGCCCCTGCCTTGCAAAAGCAACCCCCGCCCCATTTGCCAGCGGTATTTGCTGTCGTTTGACGTGTTCATTCTTGCGGCAGTGGGCAGGGGGAAGTGATGTAGGGCGGGTTGTTAACCCACCTTTGTCTCGCGGAAACAAGCCGCGCCGTATTTGCTGGCGGGATTGGCTGTACTCTAATGTGTTTATTCTGGCGAGAGTGGGCGGGTTGGCAACCCGCCCTACGGGGGGAAGGTAAGCTTTCGCTATGTGGGCGCGTCCAGGTAATGTTGCCGCCGGCAGGCTTTGCCGTTTACGTCCTGACCAACCTGCTGGCGGCTTCCCACAGACTTTTTTGGATTTGAGCCAGTAAGGAGAAGTGTCATTATGGCCCAAGCAATGTGGCAGGGCGTTGTCCTGGCGGAGAGTGAGGAGACGATTGTGGTGGAGGGGAACCATTACTTCCCGCCCGCCGCCGTGAACCAGGCGTATTTGCGCCCCAATAGTTCGCACACGGTGTGCCCGTGGAAGGGGGTTGCCAGCTACTATGATGTGGTGGTGGATGGGGATGTGAACCAGGGGGCGGCGTGGTACTATCCGCGGCCAAAAGAGGCGGCGAAGCAGATTGAGAATTACATCGCTTTCTGGCGCGGCGTGCGCGTGACGGCGGATTAGGGCGCGTTTAAGATTGGTTCATTCTCCAAGAATGAACCAATCTTGGATGCACTCTTAGGAGGTAGGTATGACGGTAACTGCGTGGTCGTTGCGGAATTTGCAGGTGGCAGTGGATGCGAATAGTCACCACTGGATTGCCGATGAACCCATTCACGATGGTGGAGACGATGCCGGACCCGGTCCGTATGACTTGCTGTTGGGCGCTCTTGCCGCCTGCAAGGTGATGACCCTGCACTTGTACGCTCGCCGCAAGGGGTGGCCTCTGGAAAGCGTGCGCGTCACCCTCAGCCATGAGCAGGTCGCGGGGGACGAATGCGCGGATTGCGCCACGACGGGCAGCGGCAAGGTAGACATCATCCACACCCAGATCGCCTTCGTGGGCGATTTGAGCGAGGCGCAAAAAGCGCGCCTGGCCCAAATTGCCGACCGCTGTCCCGTGCATCGCACCCTGACCAGCGAAACGAAAATCCGCACATCCGTGTTCTAGCCTGGATAAACCGGACAGAAATTTGCCACGAATGGCACGAATTCATAACTGGCGGCGTGTGCTTCTAACCACTCCCCACTACCCACTGACCACTATTTTCGAAGCCTGCTGAAAGCGTCCCATTGCCCCGTTTCTGAATTTTCCCAAAAAAGAAGCTGGCGGACCTTCCGATCCGCCAGCTATTTTCGACTCCCATTCATACCCCACCTGCCATATCAACGAACGCTGATTGAGGGGAACAAACCACCATTTCGAGGCTGCGTATAGAGCAAACCTACTCACATAACCTTTGGTGTCTGGGGCGATCCACGAATCGCGCTATCCAAGCACACCATTCTTTCAATCTTTGTTTTGGCTCTGACGCGCTGCCTCTGTTGATGCGTGGTTTGTTACTAACTTTATGCTACCATAATCAATAGCAGTAAGAAATGACGAATGTCACCCCAAATCGGTGACTTTTATCATACCGCGGAACGGCATGTGGAACGGTGTCGGATGAACTTCTACGAACAGGTGTATAAGGTTGTGCGGCGTATTCCGCCGGGGAAAGTGACCAGTTATGGGCACATTGCGCGCATGTTGGGCGCACCCAACGCGGCGCGGGCGGTTGGTTATGCGCTACGGGCGCTGAAGGACAGGCAGGACGATCCCACATATGAGGGCGTGCCCTGGCATCGCGTCATTAACAGCCAGGGGCGCATTAGCATTGTCAATCGGGAATTCGGCGCGGAAGAGCAGGCAGCGCGCCTGCGGGCGGAGGGGGTGGTTGTGGATGATGCGTATCGCGTGGACATGGCGCGGTATGCCTGGGGGGGACTGGATTGGTTGGAGATTGATGATCTGCTGCAAGAATCCGCCTGATACGCTAAAATCAGCGCGTGAAACTAATCATCCAGATTCCCTGCCATAATGAAGCGGAGACTTTGCCCCAGGTTTTGAGGGAACTGCCGCGGGAGATTGCCGGCATTTCCCACATCGAAACCCTGGTCATTGACGACGGTAGCAGCGACGACACCGCCGCCATCGCCGCCGCCCACGGCGTCACGCACATCGTGCGCCATCCGCGTAACCTGGGGCTGGCCCGCGCCTTCCAGACCGGCCTGGAAACGTGCCTGCGTCTGGGCGCGGACATCATCGTCAACAGCGACGGCGATAACCAGTATCCAGGCCGCTTCATCCCCGACCTCATTGGCCCCATCCGCGACCGCGAGGCGGACATCGTCATCGGTGATCGCCAGGTTGTCGCCAATCCGTACTTCTCCCCCT
Organism: Ardenticatenales bacterium; assembly: GCA_020634515.1. Taxonomy (NCBI): domain Bacteria; kingdom Bacillati; phylum Chloroflexota; class Ardenticatenia; order Ardenticatenales; species Ardenticatenales bacterium. Next base: position 201,035 of record JACKBL010000009.1, read on the forward strand.
TGAAAAAACGGCTGCAGAAATTTGGCAGCGCCGTCGTGCGCAGCGTCAGCGGCACGGACGTGCCGGACACCGTCAGCGGTTTCCGCGCCTACTCGCGGGAGGCGGCACTGCGGCTGAACGTCCTCAGCAAGTTTAGTTACACGTTGGAGACGATTATCCAGGCGGGGAAGATGGGGCTGACGATCCTCAGCGTGCCCGTGGTCACGAATCCGCCCACGCGCCCTTCCCGTTTGCAGCGGAATACGTGGCACTTCGTCAAGGCGCAGGCGAGTACGATCTTGCGTGTGTATGCGTTTTATGAACCACTGCGCACCTTTGCGTACCTGGCGGCTCCGTTTGTGAGTGCCGGCATTTTCCTCATCCTCCGCTTCCTTTACTACTACCTCTTCACCGCTGAACGCGGCGTAGGCCGCTTCAGTCAGTCCGTCACCCTGGGCACAGGCTTCTTTCTCGTGGGCATCATCGTGCTACTGTTCGGCATTCAGGCGGATATTGCCGGCAAACACCGCCAACTCACCCAGGAAACCCTTTACCGCCTGCGCAAAATGGAAATAGCCGTCGGCGCTCCGTTGCCAGTGGACAACCCATCACCAGAAGCAGAAAACAACAACAAGGTATGAGGTATGAGGTATGAAGTATGGCCTCATACCTCATCCCTCATCCCTCATCCTTCATCCCTCACCAGGAGTTCCCATGACCACCATCACCCTTCCCGCCGTTTCCCTGCAACCGGGCACCGTTGCCTTCCTCCAACGCAGCCCGCATAAACTGTTCATCAACAACGAATGGACCGCCCCCAGCAGCGGCGAGACCTTCCTCACCATCAATCCGGCCACCGGCCAGCCGTTGGGCGAAGTCGCCCTGGCGCACGCCGCCGACGTAGACGCCGCCGTCGCCGCCGCCCGCACCGCCTTCAACGACGGCCCCTGGCGCACCATGAGCGGCGCGGAGCGGGGCAACCTGTTGTGGAAAGTGGCCGACCTCATTGAGCAGCACGCCGACGAACTGGCGGAACTGGAGACACTGGACAACGGCAAACCCTTGCGCGTCTCCCGAAACGGGGACATTCCCTTCGCCGCGCGTCACTTCCGCTACTACGCGGGCTGGGCCAGCAAACTGGAAGGCAGCACCATTCCCGTCTCCATTCCCAACCAGTTTGTGTACACGTTGCGCGAGCCAATGGGCGTCGTTGGCCTGATTATCCCCTGGAATTTCCCGCTGCTGATGGCCGCCTGGAAGTTGGCTCCCGCGCTGGCTGCCGGCAATACCGTCATCCTGAAGCCCGCCGAACAAACCCCGCTCACCGCCCTGCGCCTGGCGGACATCTTCGTGGAAGCCGGATTCCCCCCCGGCGTCGTCAATGTCCTCACCGGACCGGGCTTGCCCACGGGCGCGGCCCTCACCGCGCACATGGGCGTGAACAAGGTAGCCTTCACGGGTTCGACGGAGGTGGGGCGAAAGATTATGGCGGCGGCTGCCGGCAGCAACCTGAAGCGCGTCAGCCTGGAATTGGGCGGCAAATCCCCCAACGTCATCTTCGCCGACGCCGACCTGAGCAAAGCGGTGCGCGGGGCTACCTGGGCCGTCTTCAGCACTGCCGGGCAAGAGTGCGTGGCCGGGTCGCGCCTGTTCGTGGAAGCACCCGTTTACGAGCAGGTGGTGGAAGGGCTGGCGGCGCAGGCCGCGCGCGTGCGCGTGGGCGACGGCTTCTCCAAAGCGCACATTGGCCCCATCATCTCCGCCGGGCAGCTAGAGCGCATCATGGGCTACATCAGCAGCGGACGCGAGCAGGGCGCGCAGATTGTCACGGGCGGCGAGCGGCTGGGTGGCGACCTGGCAAATGGTTACTTCCTGCCCCCCACTATTTTCACACACCAGGACGATTCCCTGGCGCTGGTGCAGGAAGAAATCTTCGGCCCCGTCGTGGCCGTCACCCCATTTGCGTCCTGGGAGGAGCTGGTGAGCCGCGCCAATCAGACCCGCTATGGTCTGGCGGCGGGTGTGTGGACGCAGGACGTGAGCAAAGCGCACCGGTACGCGCAGGCGGTCCAGGCAGGCACGGTGTGGGTGAACAACTACGGCCTCTTCGACGCCGCCGCCCCCTTTGGCGGCTACAAGGAAAGTGGCTTTGGCCGCGAAATGGGCAAGGACGCGCTGGAACTGTACACGCAGACCAAAACCGTCTGGGTTAACTTATAATGTCTGAGTTCACTGAAAAAACCGGGTTTTTCGAGTGTCCGGCCGGTTCATGTGTAAAAACCCGGTTTTTGGCCTTTTTTCAGTAGAGTCAATGTCTGTGATTCTACATTCTGTCCTGTTTTTATGGGACAAATGCGCGTGATAAAATGGATAGAGATGAACGGATGCGCATGTATACGAGTCATCAATGAAGGGGAGTTGATAAGAGGCATGAATCTGAGGAGGTAGATAATGGGACAACCATTGACAATCACCCAACTCGACAGGATGGCCACTGAGTGGATTGAGCGTGAAGCCCAACGCACGGGTATGCCTGTGGAGTTTGTTGTCCGTCAGCTTATCTATCGCGGTCTTGAGGTAGAGCGCCAACGAGCGGGGCAACAACGCTATCATGATCTGGACGCACTTGCCGGCACGTGGGGTGCGGAAGAAGCTGACGAATTCCGTCGCGCCATCGCCTACTTTGACCAGATTGACGAGGTCCTATGGCCGTAAACGACATCTTGCTTGATACGAATGCTTATACGGCTTTCAAGCAAGGACATCCCGATGCTGTAGAGATTGTGCAGAGGGCAACCCGCCTTGCCCTTTGCAGCATTGTTCTGGGCGAACTGCTCGCTGGTTTTGCCATCGGCTCACGCGAAGCGAAAAACCAGGCAGAACTGCGGCAATTTCTGCGGTCAGAGCGCGTTCATATCCTGACAGTGGATGAAGGAACTGCAGCTTTTTATGCGGCTGTGTATCGTGGCTTACGCGTCAAAGGTCACCCTATTCCCACAAATGACATGTGGATCGCTGCCGCCGCACTCCAGCACGGCTGGCCTCTCTATAGTTACGATGGGCACTTTCAGTACGTTGATGGCTTGACGGTTGGGGCAAAGCCGTCAGAACTTTTGCTATCGTAGTACACTCAAAATGCGTTCGGAGCCGTCGGGTAGCGTGTGGATGCAGGACGTGAGCAAAGCGCACCGTTATGCGCAGGCGGTCCAGGCGGGCACGGTGTGGGTCAACAACTACGGCCTCTTCGACGCCGCCGCCCCCTTCGGCGGCTACAAGGAAAGTGGCTTTGGCCGCGAAATGGGCAAGGATGCCCTGGAACTGTACGCGCAGGTGAAAACCGTCTGGGTTAACTTATAAATAGCCAACTACTTTTAGTTTCCGGCCAGGGACGCCGCTCCTCCGAGGAACGGCGTTCCTCAACCGCTGACAAATAACATTTCGCCTGGTTTTGTGGGGCCGCTGCGCATGATAAAGCTGACGAATTCCGTCGCGGCGTCGCCGACCTCGACTAGATTGACGAGGTTCTGTTGAAAAACCCAACGAGGTGAGCCAGAGCATAATTGCTGCTTGTTGGGTGCAAACATGGAAGGCAAAGTGATGCTATTGCATCGCTGACAGATGGCGGGGGGACGCCATGAGGTGGCGTTCGATGTGGGGGTGGGGGGATTTGTTCCATATCCTGATGGGGCGGGATAGGTCAAGCAATGGCGACTGTGATCATCGTGCTATCAGTTCCCGGAAAGATTGCCCGATGTATATCTTTTCTCGTTGTGTTCCTGGAGGATTATGTCGAATCTTCACGCGGACCTGACGCCATATTTGGAGATAAATGCGCTGCTGCAAATGCTGCTGGATGAGGTCCGGGCCGTGTTGGCGGCGGAGTTTGTGGGGTTGTATGTGCATGGGTCGCTGGCGAGTGGCGATTTCGCGCCGGGGCGCAGCGACGTGGATTTCGTGGTGGTGACAAAAGGGGCGTTGCCGGAGGAGGTGCTGCCGGCATTGGCGGCCATGCACCAACGTCTGCGCGTCAATGGCGGAAAGTGGGCGGCAAAAATGGAAGGCTCTTACATCCCCCGCGCGGCGCTGCGCCGCCACGATCCCGCCCACAGCCACTTCCCCGCGCTGCGCATGGATGGCAGTTTCGATGTAGACGAACATGGCAGCGACTGGATCATCCAGCGCCACATTCTGCGCCAGCATGGCCTTGCCCTGGCGGGGCCGTCGCCACGAACGTTGATTGATCCCGTGCCGGCAGAATCGCTGCGCCAGGCTGCCTGGGGAATTCTGGATACCTGGTGGCGGGCCAAACTGGACGACCCCGCCTTGCTGCGCACCACCGAATACCAATCCTACGCTGTGCTGACCATGTGCCGCGCCTTGTACACCATGCGGCACGGGCAGGTTGTCTCCAAAACGGCCGCCGCGGATTGGGCGCGGGCGCACCTGGAAACCCGCTGGCACGCGCTCATTGCCTGGGCCTTGGCCTGGCCAGACGACGACTCGGTGGACCATTTTGCGGACACGCTGGCCTTCGTCGCCGCGACGCTCCAGGCGGGCGACCAAGTGCGCTAGTTTTTAGATTGGTTCATTCTCCAAGAATGAACCAATCTAGTCAGGCTCAGGGTGAGGGGGATGCCGGCATTCCTGCAAAGTAGGCGCGCATGACCTGTGTGTGCAAGGGGAACGCCAGCTCCGTGGGCGCCATCATGATCAGGCGTTCCGGGGATTCGGGCGTGGGCGTGAAGGGGGGCAGGGGACCGCGCCAGGGAGCGGCCAGGCCAAAGATCAGGAGCGTGCCGTCGGGGGCGCTGTGGACCTGGAAGGGTTGGATCGCGTCCGGATCAAGCGTGATGCGCGTCTCTTCGGCCAGTTCGCGCGCGGCGGCTTGTTGCCAGGTTTCACCCCATTCTATGTAGCCGCCGGGGAGGGCGAGTTTGCCGGCATGGGGCATCACCCCCCGCCGCACCACCACCAGTCCGGAAAATGCCGGCAGCAGCACCACCACCACCGGAATCGGATTGCGGAAAGTCAGATTGTCGCAATTCCCACACCGTCGCGGCCATTGCTGGTCCACAAAACGCTCCCCGCAGTACGAGCAGAACCCATCCTTCATCCATAAAATACGCATTTACTCCTCGCTTGCCGCCATTTATTACGGGTGATGCGCGACATGACGCAGTTTGTCATAAGATCGTTGCATAAATAGTTGCGCAAGGTTATACTGTTGTTAGCAGGTTTTCAGGCCGGCGTAACTTCCATATACTTTTGGTGTTGCGCATCTCTCTATTTGCAAGCCTGCGTACACCCTTCCGGATCAAGAGCGTTCGCGTCATGTGCGGCACGCCCATACTTTAGTCCAAGCCTAAGCCCCGAACAACATTTGTGATGTGGTTGGTACGCAGAGTCCCATCATTGTTCACCAACCACTGATCGCCCCTATCGTAGGAGGACACATGATCCCACCGAGTACTGAAAAACCCTGGTTGAAGCAGTACGATCCGGGTGTTCCACAGCACCTGGACATCCCCGACCACACCATCCAGGATTTTTTGACCCAGGCCGCGCAAAACCACCCCGACAAACCGGCTATGATCTTCAAGGGGACCCGGATCAACTATCGTCAGTTTGACCAGTTGACGGACGCCGCCGCCGCCGCGCTGGTCGCCAACGGGTTCAAAAAGGGAGACCGCGCCGTCGTTTACATGCCCAACAGCCCGCAATTCCTCATCGCCTATTTTGGCACGTTGAAGGCGGGGGGCATCGTCATTGCCACCAATCCGTTGTACACGGAGCGGGAACTGACGCATCAACTGGCGGACTGCGGTGCGGAGACGGTATTCGTCCTCAGCCGTTTCTATCCGCTGCTGAAACAGGTGCAGAAGGCGGGGCACACCCAGGTGAAGCGGATTATTGTCAGCAACATCAAGGAGTATTTGCCGGTCCATCTCAGACTCCTCTACACCCTGGCCAAAGAGAAAAAAGAAGGGGATCGCGTCGCTCTGGAACCGGGCGACATGACCCTGCCGGACTTTCTGGCCGCGGGCCGGCGCGCCCCCAAACCCACTGTCAAAGTCAACGCAAACGACATTGCCTTGCTGCAATACACCGGCGGCACAACCGGCCTTTCCAAAGGAGCCGTGGGCACGCATGGTAACGTGGTGGCCAACGTCTACATGGCCAAAGCGTGGATCAACAACCTGGTCAAGCCTGGCCAGGAAGTGACCTTGCTGGCGCTGCCCCTGTTCCATGTCTATGGCATGATCGGCGGGATGCACCTGACCATTGCTCTGGCGGGGGCCATGGTCCTTATCCCCAACCCGCGCGAGCAGGAAGACGTTCTCGGCAGTGTCCAGAAGTATCGCGCCACGCTGTTCCCCGGCGTGCCGGCAATGTACGTGGCGATCAACAATAATCCAGACGTGGCTGCCGGCAAATACGACATCAGTTCCATTCGCGTTTGCCTTTCCGGCGCCGCCCCGCTGCTGATGGACACCAAAGAGAAGTTCGAGCAGTTGACGGGCGCGACCTTAGTGGAAGCATTTGGCCTCTCGGAGGCGCTGGTCGCCACCCACGTAAACCCGCTGCAAGGAGACGTGCGCGCCGGTTCCATCGGCGTGCCCTTGCCCAACGTGGATGCCCGCATCGTCGATCCCGAAGATGGTGAGAAGGTGTTGGGTCCCAACGAGGTGGGCGAACTGGTGATCAAAAGCCCCAGCGTGATGCAGGGGTATTGGCAGATGCCCACGGAGACGGAAAACACACTGCGAGATGGCTGGTTGTTCACGGGCGACATTGCCCGCATGGATGACGATGGCTACTTCTACATTGAAGACCGCAAGAAGGACATGATTATTGCCGGCGGCTACAACATCTATCCACGCGAGGTGGAGGAGGTGTTGATGAATCATCCCGCCGTGAAGGAAGTGGCGGTTGCCGGCATTAAAGACCCCCGACGCGGCGAAACCGTGAAAGCCTGGATTGTCAAGAACGAGGGCGACGCCACCACTGAGCAGGAAATTGTTGAGTGGAGCAAAGGCCAGCTCGCCGCTTACAAATACCCGCGCATGGTGGAGTTCCGCGACGAACTGCCTAAGAGCGCGGCGCTCAAGGTCCTCAAGCGCGAACTCGTGCGCCAGCATCAAGAGAAAGTGACGGCGTGAAAAACAACAAAAACCGGGTTTTTTCAAAAAACCCGGTTTTTACGCCGGCAGACTGAAGGCAAAGGTACTCCCTTTGCCTTCACTACTTTCCAGCCAGATGCGTCCCCGGTGCGCGTCTATGATGCTTCTGGCGATGGCTAACCCCAATCCCGTGCCGCTGATGCCGGCAGTTGCCTCACTCCGCACCCGATAAAACTTCTCAAACACATGTGGCTGGCTCGTCGCCGGAATGCCAATCCCATTATCCCGCACCTGCGTCACCACCACCGCCCCATTCGTCTCAATCGTCACCGTCACCGCCCCGCCCGCCGGCGTATACTTGATCGCATTCTCAATCAAGTTCATCAACACCTGCCGCAGCCGTTGGCTATCCCCTGACACGTTCACCCTGTCCGCCGCCTCCAGCGTCAACTCAATATGTTTCGCCATCGCCCGCGGATACAGATCGGCCATCACCGCCCGTGCCAACCCCGCCAGGTCCAGCGGCGCAATCTTCAACCCCAGGCGCGCCTCAATCTGCCCCAAATCCAGCAAATCGCTCACCAGTGCATCCATGAAGTAGGACGTATCCAGAATCCGCCGACTCAAATCCTGCTGCTGCGCATTCAGCTCGCCCGACTTCGTCAGCAATTCGGTCGCCAGAATGATGCTGGAAATGGGATTTTTTAGATCGTGCGACACTGCCTGCACAAACTCGCTCTTCATCCGCTCCAACTCTTTTAGCAACGTGATGTCGCGCAAAATCGCCGCCCGCCCCACCTTTTCGCCCAATGGGGTCGTTACGTCGATCAGGCTGGCCTGGGCCACGCGCCCATCTAGTAGTTCGATCTCCGCCGTTGTCTCCTCACCCGGCGCCACCAGCAGCTCGCGTAGCTGTGGCTGTGTGACCACGGTTGCGGCGGGGTGGCCTATCATCGCTTGCGTCTCCTGTCGCAGCGCCTCCCCCATCGCCGGATTCGCCAGCAAGACAATTCCCTCCGCGCCTACGACGATAACGGCATCCTTGCTGCTCCCCAGCACGGCCGCCAACACGCTGCGTTCATCCGCCACCGATTGGTACAGATGGGCGCTTTCCAGCGCCGTGGAAAGGCCCGCCGCCAACAACGTGCCAATCTGCAAATCATCCAGATCGTACACAACCGGAGGTTGCGCCGCGAAATAGAGCGCCCCCAGCACGCGCTCCCCCTGGCGCAGGGGCACAACCAGCATGGAACGCAAATTCAGGCGCAAGGCGTTCCCTTCCAGGTCGGGGCAGTTGTGTGGATGTTGGCTGATATCGTCGCAGAGCGTGGTGCGCCCCGTGCGCATCGTCAGGCCGGCGATCCCTTCGTTCAGGGCAAACGAGCGGGGGGAAATCAAGTTCCCCAGGTCGCCTAAAAGCGTATGCACCTGGTAGCTTCTTTCGTCAGGATTGAGCAAGCAGACGGCCAGGAAGCCGCAAGGAATAACCGTGCCGGCCTGGTCGGCCAACGCCTGAAACTGATGCGAGGGAATGGGCGACGCGGCCAGGTTAATGAGTATCTCGCCCAGGTAGGCGAGTCGTTCGTTGAGTTTCATAATAGTTCCAATATCGTTTGTGGGGCGGGAATGGCGTCCAGCGCGCCTACGACTGTCTCGTGCCGGACGCTCCCTGCTTGTAACTGCTAAGGAACGGAAATTGAATAAGATAACGAAGTTGTTTCCTTACCGTTCCTCCAAACTGACGATGCAATTCCGTACTTTTTTCATCGTCAGTCCTACGGGTTCGCGCGGAATTAACTTCGGACTTTCCAATACATATGGAAATGGGGGCGGCTCGTCCCGGAGGTAAAGGCGGGCGCTGGCGAGGAGGTTGGAGGTGATCTGGATCAGTTCGACGTTATGGACCAGGAGGGTATCAATATGGGTGGCGAATTTGTGCATATGATGCCGGCAAAACGCACACTGAAAGCCACGCGAAAACCAGAGCAGCACCGACCGCCGCTCCCGATAAGCCGCCAATTCCACCACCGGTCCCTGCACCGAAGGCCGCGCAAACCGCGGCGCGGGCTGTCCTACCGGCAAAAGGGAGAAATCAGACTCAGACATTTTCATCCAGCACAATAGCATACCATGTGGCAGCGCATTCGTCCCAGGCAGACGCGCACCCGGCGGCATGTATTTCATTGTATCCAACAATAGACCATCAGCACAACCGCGCCCCACCGCCCCATCCCTCACAAACAAAACCGGCTCCTGATCATTTGGCGAAACCCAGTCATTTCCACAGTCAACCACCAACTATCAACTACCAACCCCCATTACTTGGCATATCCTCGCCAGCCGATGTACCATATTCGCAAACGCACGTCGCCCTGGCACGCCCCACATGCCGACCATCCGTGGCGCGGCGCATGATAAAGCGCCTGCCGCCTGAATTGAAAATATGAGTACACTTAATCCCAATATCCCCACGCCCGAACTGGCCCGCCTGATGACGAGCGCCGCCGCGCAGCGGCAAAACTACGGCGTTGACTTGCTCACGCCGCAGCTTTTGCTGCACACCTTCATGAGCGACCGCGACGCCGCCGCCTATCGCATCCTGCAAGAGCTGGCCCAGAAAGCCGGCTTCAAGTTTGACGAACTGGTGCAGCGCGCCGATGTCATGGCCCGCTACACGCCTGGCCGCGATGCCCGCTTCGATTTCACCGATGATTTTGGCAAGCAAGTGCCCCTTTCCGAAGAAATGCTCGTCGTGCTGGACGAGGGGCTGAGCATTGCCCAGGCGCGGGACGAGTTGAAGGTGAACAGCGGACACGCGCTGGCCGCCATGACGGACGTCAAGGTGACGACCTATGGCGCGCTGCAGCGGCTGGGCATCACGCAGCCGGCCGTGCTGGCTCTTTTGGATAACGTTGTGCAGGACAGCGCCCCGCTGATCACGGATTTTTTGGAGCAGGCAAAGCAGGGAGAAGCGGAGCCACTGTTCTCCCGCGAGAAGCTGCTACGCGACCTGTTGACGCTGTTGGCCCTTAGCCAGAAGCGGCACGTTATCCTCGTGGGCGCGGAAGGCGCGGGTAAGCGCACGTTGGTATACTCGCTGGCGCAACTGCTCGCCGAAGGCAAGGGGCCGGATAATTTGCGCTCGGTGGTGCAGATTAACGAGGCGGCGCTGTTGGAGAACCCGCTGGCGGCGCTGCGGGCGGGTTTGCGCCGGGCCAGCGGCGGCATCTTGCTCGTGCCGGGCATTGAGCGTTTCTTCGCCAATCGCCTGCGCGCCCGGTTTCCAGAGCAAGTCAACCGCGATTTGCACAAGGCAATTTTGCAGGGCGAACAGGTGATCATCGGTACGGCAACGGTGGCTGAGTATGATTTGCTGACGCAGGAGGCGCTGGTGCGGGAGCGTATGCACCGCCTGGATGTGCCGCCGGCGTCACGCGAAGAGGCGGGCCAGATTCTGTTGCTGCGTGGACCGCGCCTGGAGGAGGATTATGGGCTGATTATGACGGCGGATGCCCGTGACACCGCCGTATCCCTCGCCGACCAATACCTGAAAGGGGGCGTGCTCCCCTCTTCCGCCATTCAACTCCTCGAACGTGCCTGCGCCCTGGTCAAAATGGTCACCGCCGAACACATGGAAACCCTCTACGAAGTCCCCGCCGATGGTCGCGTAGACAGCGATGATGTGAAAGTGGCTGCCAGCCTCATCAGCAAAATCCCCCTCAACAAGCTGAGCGAAGACGAATCCAGCCGCTACGCCAACATCGTCCAGCACCTGGGCGAGCGCATCATCGGCCAGGAAGAAGCCGTCATGGCCATCAGCCGCGCCGTCAAAACCGCCCGCGTTGGCCTGCGTAGCCCCAAACGCCCCATCGGCTCCTTCCTCTTCCTCGGCCCCAGCGGCGTCGGCAAATCCGAACTGGCCAAAGCCCTGGCGGAATTCATGTTTGGCAGCGAAGAAGCCATGCTCACCCTGGACATGAGCGAATACCAGGAAGAGGCCAGCGTCAACCGCCTCATCGGCGCGCCCCCCGGTTACATCGGCTTCGAAGGCGGCGGCCAACTCACCAACTTCGTGCGCGAACGCCCCTACACAGTCGTCCTCTTTGACGAAGTGGAGAAGGCGCACCAGCGCGTCTTTGACGTGCTGCTGCAAGTGATGGACGAAGGCCGCCTCACCGACAATCAAGGCCGCATCGCCAGCTTCAGCGAAGCCGTGATCATCATGACCAGCAACCTCGGCTCCGAACACCTGCTCGTGCCCGTCATTGGCGAACGAGAACGGGAGCAGGTGATGCGGGAAGTGCGCCACTTCTTCCGCCCCGAATTCCTCAACCGCCTCGACGACGTGATCATCTTCCACCAGCTTAACCAGGTGCAGTTGGCCCTTATCCTTGATCTGATGCTAAAAAAGGAGTTTCAACTGGCGAGCCAGCAAGGGCTGCAACTCAATTTGACCCCCGCCGCGAAGGCGTGGTTGCTGGCCCAAAATGACCAGCCGGAATTCGGCGCGCGTCCGCTGCGGCGCATCATCGCCCGCCACTTGCGCGAACCGCTGGCCGACTTCCTTCTGCGCGGCAGCGGCGGCAAAGCCGCCCACGTGCGCGTAGACGCCAACGCCAATGGCCTCACGTTCGATATGCAACCCTGAGTTGGCGGCAATTCTCAATTCGGAACCCCATTGGCGTAGGGTGGCAGGATGGCGTGGATTCCGCCTTTCCCGGCGGGCGGCCTTTTTCCCGCACCATCTCGCCTGATTGCGACGCAGGGCGGCAAGACAGGCGGGAGATAGGGCGGCGGTCACTATCCAGGTGATGTCCCGCCTGTCCTGCCCCTACACGAGCCTTTGCAAAACAGGAATTGCCGCCGAGTTGGTTCAGTGTCGAGGCTAATGGCCGACAAATTGGCATGGAGAAGCAGCAATGAGCGAACAAATCACGAAGATGAGCAAAGCAGAGATGTTGCACCGCATGGCGCAAGAGCGGGCGCGGTTGGAGGCGGCGCTGGCCGCGCTCACGCCCGCGCAAATGCTTCTGCCCGGCGTGGAAGCGGATTGGTCTGTGAAGGACATTCTGGCGCATATCGTTTCCTGGGAAATGTTTATGCACCAGGGCATCACCGCCGCCTGGCGCGGGGAAACGCCGCACACGCTGCAAACGGATGCTGAAGTGGACCAGATGAACGCCGCTTTCTTTCGGGAGAACAAAGACCGCGCCCTGGACGATGTGTTAGCCGCCTTCGCCGACGCTTATGAGCAGTCGCGCCGGATGGTGCTGGACACGCCCGACGCGGACCTGATGGAGGCGGAACGGTTCCCCTGGCGGCAGGGGCGTCCTCTTTGGCTGTTGGTAGGGGGAAACACCTGGTGGCATTATGAGGAACATCGCCAGTCCATTGAGAGATGGCTGGCGCAAAATCAAGGAGCATAGAGAGGCAAAGATGACGCATCCAAAGAAAGAGATCGTGCTGGAGCGACTGGCGAGTACGCGCCACGCCCTGTTTGAACTGCTGCAATCGTTGGACGAAGCGGCGTGGCAGACGCAGGTCTACGCCGATGGCGACCGGTGGACGGTGCTGGACCTGTTGCGCCACGTTTCCGTCTCGGAAAAGAGCATGACCTTGCTCATGGAGAACATTCGTCGTGGCGGCGAAGGGGCTTCCGCCGAATTTGACCTGAACCGCTGGAACGCCTCCCAGGTGCGCAAGCAGCAGGAAAAGACCCCCGCCCACCTGCTGGCCGACATGGAAGCCAACCGCCGGGACTTACTCACCTTCGTGGACTCGCTTTCCGCCGACGATTGGGAAAAACAGGGCCGCCACGGCTCCGGCAGGGTGATGAGTATTTACGAAATTGTGAAGCTGATTGGCCTGCACGAAAAAACCCACCTGACCGACATCCAGGCCACGGTGGGTTGAAACACAAAGAGGACGGACCGGGTCCGGGAAGATATCTAGGATATACCCCAGAGGCTGAATTGTTACTCATTTCTTACCTTATGCCGTATGATTTACAGGTAAGTACCCCCATCCGGGGGGTATCTCGCAAAACATGGTGTATTGGACGAGTTTTGGGGATTTTACCCCGTATTTGCGGTTTGTTCGGCGGCGTCAGCCTCCGAACACCGCCCGCACTGGATATCGCCCTGTCGAGATGGGTCAAGGTGAGCGCCGCGTCAGGCGCTTACAAGAATCATCGCTTACATAGGGCAACTGCCAAGCCAGATTGGACCAATTTTCTCGAATGAAATTGGTCTAATCTCGAGCGAGCGTTAAGAGTTACAACAAAGGAGAGAATGAAATGACAGAAACGTCAACAGTCATGAACCAGAAGTTTGCTAGACTCAAACGCTTCAATCTCATCATGGGGTTCTTGCATCTAGTCCAGGGCGTATTCATGATCCTGGTGAGCAACGATACGACTTATCCCATCTACACCAATTACCTGAACTTCGATCCGGCCACCTTCTCTTTGTTGCCCAATTCACAGTTGCTGTACAAATTGCCTTTTGGCCCAGCAGTCGCGATGTTTTTGCTTATCTCGGCCGTAGCCCATTTCTATCTGGCGACCATTGGCTATGGGCGCTATGTGGAAAACTTAAAGAAAGGCATGAATCCGGTCCGGTTTTACGAATATGCGCTCAGTTCTTCGCTAATGATTGTGCTGATCGGTATGCTGATTGGGCTATGGGATCTGGGGGCTATCATCCTGATCTTCGCACTCAACGCGACCATGAACCTGTTTGGGATTATGATGGAGCTACATAACCAACATACCCAAAAGGTCAACTGGACGGCTTTTATTTACGGCTGTATTGCAGGATTTGTACCGTGGGTTGTCATCATGTTGTATTTTGTCGGGGCCGTCAACTCCGGCGATGCCAAGCCACCGGATTTTGTGTATGCCATTGTGCCGACACTGTTTGTGTTCTTCAACATTTTCGCCATCAACATGGTTCTGCAATACAAAAAAGTGGGTCCCTGGAAAGATTACCTGTTTGGCGAACGCGCCTATATCATTCTGAGCCTTTCGGCCAAATCCGTTCTGTGTTGGTTGATCTGGACGGGCACGCTCGCACCCGTCTAGTACCTCGACAACCTAAAAATGAGGGGTGAGGAGTGCGGCATCCTCAGATGCCGCCTGTTCGCATCTGAGGATGCGAACTCCTCAAAATCACATTGTTGAGGTACTAGGCCAAGGCGTTTCACTCTGCGTTAACCTGTCCCGGCCGTGGCTGCGCCGCATCTGCATGAGGACGCGGCCAGATAATTCTGCCGGTGGGGTTGCTGGTCAGAATTGCCGGGCAGGTTACACTCTTGGTCGGTCGGATGCTGATTCCGCCGCCTGAACGGTACGCTCTCTCCGGTGCAGGTGGTCGGCTATCGTGGGGAAATGCCGGCACTCAATCCCACTCAACAGAGACGAGGCAAGGTCATTGTATGGTCCGTTTCTTAGACGGTCACTTGGGGCGCATCCGTTTAGGGATGGAGATTAAACAAGACAACGAAGTTGTCTCCTTACCGTTCCTGCAAACTGACAATGCAATTCCGTACTTTATTTCATCGTCAGTCTTTAGCGTACATGGATGGTGGGTAGGGGGAGGGCGTCGGTGGGTTGGCCGTTGTAGGTGAGGGGGAGGCGGGCGGTGGGGTCGGTGAGGTCGTAGAGGCCGAGGAGGAGGGTGTAGTCGCCGGGGGGCGTGGCGGGGGGGACGAGCAGCCCCAGGTTGTCCACTACGGTTTCGCCGGGAACCCAGGTGGTGGTGAGGGCGAGACCGCCGCCGGGTTCGCTGTCCCGTTGCGCGATGAGGCCATCTGGTCCCACGAGGTGCAGAAAGACCTTGTATCGCTTTTCCACGGGGGTCAGGGCTTGCCAGAAGAGGGTCACTTGCACGATGTCCCCGGGCGCGGGGGTGTCCCCGGCGAGGGTGTATCCTTCCAGGCGAATTTGCGGGCCAAAGAGGAGGTTGGTGGGTGTTTCTATGTGCGTTGCCGCCGCCGTGGGCACGGCGTAAACCACAAAACGCACATCCCCGACCCATTCATCCGTCGCTTTGAAGGCGTGGCTGTCCAGCCACCGCTCTACTAGCCGCTGCGGGTCTCGTTCCGCTTCGCCCCAGAAGAGGGCGTACAGGCGTGTATGGCGGGCGGCGATCTGGCTCAGTTCGGCGTCAATGGCCGCCGCGTCGGGCGCGCCGCGAGGGATGGGGTAAACGGGGGCCGGTCCTTTGTAATAGTAGGTGAACACTTCCCATTGGTTGGGGGCGTCGAGGATGATGCCGGCATTTTCCTCCCCCCCTCGCCCAATTTGCGCCGCCATCCCCCGATAATCCGCACGCGCATAGGCGGGATCGCCATACAGATGCAGCAGTGCCCCCCCCACGCCCCAGGCGCACATGCCCACGAACACGAGCACGAGCGCGCGGCTGACTCCCCGTGACCAATCCGCGCGCGGCCAGAGCGACCAGCCCACGTCTATCCCCAGTGCCAGCCAGAGGGCGAAAAACGGGGCCGCCAGCACCAGGAACTTATAGAACGCGGGGCGGCTGGCTCCGGTGACCATCATGAAGGCGACGGGCAGGATAACGCCCCCCAGGGTCATGGTCAGGCCGGCTGCCTTCTTTTGGCGTTGTGCCGGCATTGACAACAATCCCCCCAGCAGCAAACCGACCACAGCAAGCAGGAGGAGGCGCACGTCGGGCGCGGCCACGGTGGGGCCAAACGCCAGCCAACGCCCCGCCGTAGCCGTGAACTGCCCCACGGTCACGTCGCTGCGCGGGCGCGTGCCCAGTTGGCGCAGGAAGATGGGAACCCAGGGCAGGTAGAGGAGGAGGGCCGCCGCCGCCATCAGGCCCCAGGTCCACAGGCGTCGCCAGCCACGCCGCGCCAGCAGCCAAACGGCGTGCAGGGGGAGGATAATGGGGAAGAAGTAGTGGGTGTACAGCCCGGCGGCCAGGCTGAGGATGTAGGGGATGGCGCGCGCGGCGTCGCGTCTACGACGGGGCCAGCGGCGGTCCAGGTGGAGCAGGAGCCAGGTGCTGCCGATGCCGGCACAAGCCAAAAGCTCGTACATGCGGGCTTCCTGGCTGTAGTAGATGAGGGGTGGGCTGAGGGCGGCGAGGAGGCCGGCGAGCCAGGGCAGGCGCGGGCGGCGGGGAAAGAGGGCGTGGGCGACGGCGCTGGTGAGGGGGATGAGGAGAATGCCGGCATACGCCGACAACGCGCGTAGGCCAAATTCCGAATCCCCGGCCAACGCCCGCCACCCCCGCAGCAGCAAATAATACAATGGCGGATGAATATCGCCGGCCGTCCCCTCCACAATCAGCCGCGGCGACCGTTCACTAAGGCGGGCGCTGTTCCCTTCATCATTCCAGAACGATTGCGCCGCCAGACGATGGAAGCGGAGTCCCGTTGCCAGCAGCAGTATCAGGAGCAGGGGAGCCAGGCGTTTCATTCGCGCCAGTTTATCCTCTGGCGCGGTAGCACGCCAGCAACGCGGCAAGATGCCGTCCGCACACCGCCTGACCGTCCCCCAAACAATGTCCCCCCTGCTCCGTCGCGCGAGAACCCCGCCTCACCTCTCACCCCTCATCCCGCCTACCTCTAGCGCACGCAGGAGGAGGAAGAAGAAGAGGCCGCCGACGATGGCCGCCAGGGTGGGGCGGATGCGGTTCCAGGTGTACCAGAAGGGGGAACGGGGGGTGATCTGGTGGGTGGTGGGGTTGTTCATGTAGGTGGAGAGGGCGGTGAATGCCGGCATTTCCTCAAAATCCGGCTCCAGCAAACGAAAATAGTACCACGCCTCCCCCCGTTCCTGGTCCGTTGGCCGCTTAAAAAACCACACATTCATCTCCCCCACCCACGGCCACTCCGCCTGCGCCCGCTGGAACGCCTGCACCGTGTACGCCGCCTGCTGCGCTGGCGTCACCTGCCCATACGGCCGCGGCAGCCCCTCAGGGACCGTATTCCATCCCACTTCGCTGATCCACAACGGTTTGCCGGCATCCCCAAACCGCACCATCAAGTCACGCAAAAACAGATGGTGCGGGAAGTTAATCACCGTTGGTCGTAGCCGCCGGTCCGTCGGCCCCGAGAACAACCCATACCCCTGCGCGGACATGATGTCGAAGCACGCCCCCGCCCCCGCCAGATACATGCGCTGCAAAAAGATCAAGTCGTTGCGGTCGCGGGCATCATACGCAATCGTCGGCGAAAGCGCCGGTGCGAGAAGGATAGCTTGTGGATTGGCCGCCTTCGCGCGGCGATACCCCGTACACAGCAAATCCGTAAACGCCACCGGATCGGGAATTTGCGTGCCCCATTCGGGGTAGATGTTCGGCTCATTCCACAACTGGAAATAGGTGATGCGCCCCTGATAGCGGCTGACGACGGCGGCTACGAAGTCGCCAAAGTCGTCGTAATTGTCCGGTGGGGCGTGTGCGCCCGCCTCATCCCCGGCGGCGCGGGACCACGCGGGCGGGTTGCTGAGGCGGGCGATGATCTCCACATCGTTTTGCCGCGCCAGGTCCACGATGTGGTCATATTTGGCCCAGGCGTTCACTTCGCCCACCGCCTCCAGATTGCGGCGGTCCAGGAAATCCCCTTTGCCGTGGATTTCGATGTCTTCCCAGGGGAACTCCTGGCGGATGAACTGGAAGCCGGCCTCGTGAATGAGGCGCAGGCTTTGCGCGCGCACGTCCGGCAGGACTTCCTGCTCCAGAAAGGTGTTGACGCCGAAAGGGGAGGGGGCGGCAAATGTTAGTTCCGCCGTCGGGGCCAGGTCTGGCTGCGGGCGCAGGGCGCTGTTCAGCCACTGCACCATGCCGCGCGCCTGCGCCGCCACGCTCTCCTCCCCCGTGAAGTCGTAGGGATTCAGGCTGCCCGGATAGAGGATGAGGAGGAGGAGAATGCCTAGAAAGATCAGGCGAGGGTGTTTCATGCTATGCCGCCGCGCTCCGTAGGGTTGTTGTCGTCAGTTGACCATCGTCGGGCGACCCAGAAGATGGTCCAGATCGCCATGGACGCTTATTTTGCGCGTTTTCGCCTGTTTACACAACTTTTGCGCACCCGCCGCCCGGTTTCCCGCTTTGACAACTCGCCCCCTTTCGTCTAAAATCCCGTGCGGGGTTTGGGCAACATAACGATTCACGAACCGTTTTTTTCGAGACATTCTTAACGGTAGCCGCAGCCCCAAAATCCTGGCTGGCAAGGCAGAAATCCCCCCAAGTCATGCCCCACAGTTTGTAGTTACCACAAGTAATAACCAGCCGTGGACAGACGGGTCCGCGTTCGGGTACGATGCATTTTGGGGCCACCGTCCGCAAACGCGCGGTGTCTGGTAAGACGAAGGCGTGGGTAAAGATAGAGTAACTGGCGCCCCGCGTTTCGGGTACAGTTCGTGGGTCTTATTCGCGCCAGCCCACATTTCCAAGAACGAGGGTTTCAATCAAATGAAAGAGTATCAGACTGGACAGATTCGCAACATTGCCCTGGTTTCGCATAATGGTGCCGGCAAGACCACCCTGGTAGAGCGTCTGCTTTTTGACACAGGCGTGACCACCCGTATGGGCAGCGTGCAGAATGGCACGGCGGCGATGGACTTTGAAGAGGAGGAAGTGGCCCGCAACAGTTCCATTGCGACCGCAATTGCGCCCATCGAATGGGATGGCGTGAAGCTGAATTTTCTGGATACGCCCGGATTCGCGGATTTTGTGGGTGAGGTGAATAGCGCCCTACGCGTGGTTGACGGGGTGCTGATTCTGGTGGAGGCGGTGGCCGGCGTGGAAGTGGGCACGGAACTCGTGTTTAAGAATGCGGCCGATCATGAACTGCCGCGCATCATCTTGATCAATAAGATGGACCGGGAAAACGTGCGCGTGGATCGCGTCATGGCGAGTCTGAACGAGAATCTGGACGCGAATTTTGTCAATTTGCAGCTTCCCGTAGGCGAGGGGCAGGGGTTCCGCGGCGTGGTGGATGTGCTGCGGATGAAGGCGTTTATTGCCGGCAAAGAAGCAGACATTCCCGCGGATATGGTGGATGCCGCCGAGGAAGCGCGTATGCTGCTGGTGGAAGCGGCGGCGGAAGGGGATGATGCGCTGATTGAGAAGTATCTGGAGGGTGAGGAGCTGACGGATGAGGAAATGATCCGGGGCATCAAGGGGGCCATGGCGCAAGGAATGATGGTCCCCGTTTGTTTTGCCGCGCCGCAGGAAGGGGTGGGCGTGAAGTCATTGGTGGATTTGTTGGTGCAGTTGATGCCGTCGCCGGATGAGAATGACCGCTCATTTATGGCTACGCGCGCGGATGACTCGGAAGCGACGTATGCGGTGAGCGATAAGTCGCCGCTGGCGGCGTTTGTCTTCAAGACGCGCGAGGATGCGTATGGCAAGATGAGTTATTTGCGCGTGTTCGGCGGGGTGCTGGAGTCGGATTCGCGTGTGTGGCATTCGAATGCCGGCACGGAAGTGCGCGTGGGGACGTTGAATGTGCTGCGCGGCAAGGAGCAAATATCTGTGCCGAAGCTGCATAGCGGGGATATTGGCATGGTGGTGAAGCTGGGAGATGCCGGCACAAACGACACCCTCTCCACCCGCGCCGATGCCCTCGTGATGCCCTCCGTGGCCCAACCCAACTCCATCTCCTCCGTGGCCATTCACCCCGTCGCCCAATCCGACGTCGCCAAACTCTCCCCCTCGCTCAACCGCCTCGTTGCCGAAGACCCCACGCTGCATTGGGCCACGGAGCGGGCCACCCGCGAGACGATCCTCTCCGGCATGGGCGTGGCTCACCTGGACATTGCCGTGAAGAAGATGCAGTCCAAGTTTGGCGTGAACCTGACCACGAGCGTGCCCAAAATCCCCTACCGCGAGACGATTACGGGGACGAACAGTGCCGAATATACGCACAAGAAGCAGACGGGCGGCGCGGGGCAGTATGCGCGGGTCTTCCTGCGCGTGGAATCTTTGCCGGACGACGATGAATTTGATTTCGCTTCGGAGATTTTTGGCGGGGCGATTTCGGCTCCTTTTGTGGCGGCTACGGAGAAAGGATGCCGGCAGGCGTTGGAATCAGGCCCCCTGGCCGGATACCCCGTTGTGGGCATCAAAGCCATCGTCTACGATGGCAAGGAACACCCCGTAGACTCCAAGGAAATCGCCTTCCAGATCGCCGGGCGCGAAGGCTTCAAGAAAGCGGCGCTCGGCGCCGGCCCCGTGCTGTTGGAACCCATCTACGAGATAGAAGTCAGCGTGCCTGCCGACAACATGGGCGACATCATGGGCGACCTGAACTCCCGCCGCGCCCGCGTGTTGGGTATGGACCAGGTCGGCGCGAAGAGCATTGTGAAAGCGGAAGTCCCGCTGGCGGAAGTGCAGACCTACGCCGCC
Organism: Ardenticatenales bacterium; assembly: GCA_020634515.1. Classification (NCBI taxonomy): domain Bacteria; kingdom Bacillati; phylum Chloroflexota; class Ardenticatenia; order Ardenticatenales; species Ardenticatenales bacterium. The sequence continues at coordinate 221,517 of JACKBL010000009.1, forward strand.
GACCTGCGTTCCATGACGCAAGGACGCGGCATTTTCTCTATGAAGTTCCTCCGCTACGGGCGTGTCCCCGGCCATTTGCAGCAGCAAATTGTGGACGCGCGCCGCAAAGAGATACAAGAGCAAGCATAAGGCAGCCGCCTCCCCCCCGACCTTCCTGGGAGCCGCCAGCTTCCAGGAAGGTGCAAGAGCCTCCCCGTCCCTGGTCATTGCCAAGAACACATCCCCTTATCAGATTCACTGAAAAAACCGGGTTTTTCGATTGTCCGGCGGAAATTACCAGAGTGGTTCATGTGTAAAAACCCGGTTTTTGGCCTTTTTTCAGAAGAGTCATTCTTCGAGAATGAACCAATCTTGGGGCGAACTAAATTCTGGACGTTCGTTTATCTCTACTGGGCAGATGACCTGTATAGTCACAAATAAAGTACGGAATTGCATCGTCAGTTTGAGAGAGGTATTCATACTATGCAATGGAAAAAGGGTAGGGGCAAACTAGGTCAATTCTATCCGCTCTTGGGCGTGTGGCGTGCGGAGGCTCAGTCCGCTCTTGGCCGAGTGACATGTACGCGCACTTTTGCGCGCGTTCTTGATGGGGCGTATATTCAGATGACTGCCGATTGGCAATACGCAGACAAATCCTACAAAGAGATTGCCCTCATCGGCGTCCAATCTGACGGTGAGATTGGCTATTGGTCATTCACATCAGACAAGAAGCAATCGACGGGCACGATGACGGATGTGACCGACATCCATCCACAAGCGATCGGTTTTGAAGCGGAAATGCCGGCAGGAACAGCAAGAATGGCTTATTGGCCTTCCGCCGACGACGGTTTCCATTGGGCCGTTGAGTCCAGGACGAAGAAAGGCTGGAACAGGTTCACCGAGCACCATTATCTGGCTGTTCGCTAATTCCCAAGCCGCAGGCAGCCCTGGTGACCATCCAAAGCCGATGTGCCGGGTCGAGTTCGTAAGCACCCGGCGGCTGATTGACGAATACTTTCCGCGAGAGGGGCGGGTCCGCAACATTGGCCGCGGTCTGGGGCGTTACTGCGTTGAACTGATCCGGCGGGGTTATCGGGTGACGCTTTTCGACTTTTCCCAGCAACTGGTAGAACGCGCGCGCGTGGCGTTGGATTCCCGGGGCCTGGTGGCGGAGCGGGTGCAGGTTTTGCGTGAATTGATGCGCCTGTTGCGGCCAGGGGGCGTGGCGATTGTCGCTTATCTGAGAGGGAGCGCGCGTTTACGGGGCGGAGCCTGGCGAATTTCACGGAGTGCTACCGGTCTACGCCGGAGGCGGCGTTACGTGAGGCGCGGGAGGCGGGGCTGGAGGTGGTCAGTTATGCGGGAGCGGAGGGTTTTGTGGGAGGAATGGGGCTGATGTTGGCGCAGTTGGCTGCCGGCATTCCCGCTGCCTACGAGAATGTGGTCCAAGTCGCCGCCGAAACGCGCGAACTGCCCCAATACCGCGACAGCACCGACCGCCTGCACCTGGTCGTCCGCAAACCTGACGTCTCGTGAATGGGAGAATCTGATGAACAATTTACCTGGTTTGGCGCAGTTGATCTCGCTTAAAGGGAAACGTGCCCTGGTGACGGGAGCTGCTGCCGGCATTGGCCAGGCCATTGCCTACCGTTTCGCGGAAGCGGGAGCGGACCTGGCCCTCGTTGATATCCGGGCGGACGACTTGTCGAAGGTTAAAGAGGAAGTGTCTGTCTGGGGAACCCGGATTAACAACTATGTCGTTGATTTGTCCAAAAAGGGAGCAGTGGACAACCTCTGGGCGAGTCTGACGGGAAATGAGCCGGATATTTTAGTGAATAATGCCGGCATTTACCCCTTCCGCCACTTTCTCCACGTAGACGAAGCCTTCTACCGCCGCGTCATGGACACAAACCTGGATTCTGTTTACTGGATGTGCCGGCACATGATCCAAGGACGCCTCAAGCGCGGCGGCATCATCATCAACGTCAGTTCCATTGAAGCCATCCTTCCCTTCAAAGACGACCTGGCCCACTACAGCGTCAGCAAAGCCGGCGTGATTGCCCTCACCCGTGCTCTGGCGAAAGAACACGCCCGGCATGGCTTCCGCGTAAACGCCATTTTGCCGGGCGGCATCATCACCAGCGGTACGCGCGCGGCAGCGAAAAAGATACTCAAGTTCCGACTCGGTCTCCTGAAGACGGGAATTGAATTCCGGCAACGGTTGCCCATCGGGCGCGCGGGGCAACCCGACGAAGCGGCACGCATCGCCCTGGTCTTAGCCAGCGACCTGGCCAGCTACGTCCACGGCGCGGCGATTCCCGTTGATGGCGGCTTCCTCTCCGCATAACGGCGCATCACTTCATCTGGAAACTGACGGATGTGCTGGAAGGGTTCTTGCTCACCAGATTTCCAAAGTCAGCTTTGCGCGAACCCTGAAGGAAGTAACATGGTCTCCTCTGAGGAAGTTATAAGCATCTTTCGGCGTTTGGTGGATGCCGGCATTCCCGCCTGGCTCACCGGTGGATGGGGACTGGGTAACAGCTTCCGGGAAGATGTTCTCGATGGGGATGTGCCGTAGGGGATGAAGTCACCCCTGGAAATAATCTTCCCGGAAGCTCATTCATAGATGATAGCCCTGGGTAACAGCTTCCGGGAAGATGTTCTCGATGGGGATGTGCCGTAGGGGATGAAGTCCCCCCTGGAAATAATCTTCCCGGAAGCTCATTCATAGATGATAGCCCTGGGTAACAGTTTCCGGGAAGATGTTCTCGATGGGGATGTGCCGTAGGGGATGAAGTCACCCCTGGAAATAATCTTCCCGGAAGCTCGTTCATAGATGATAGCCCTGGGTAACAGCTTCCGGGAAGATGTTCTCGATGGGGATGTGCCGTAGGGGATGAAGTCACCCCTGGAAATAATCTTCCCGGAAGCTCGTTCATAGATGATAGCCCTGGGTAACAGCTTCCAGGAAGATGTTCTCGATGGGGGTGGTCGCAGGAGATGAAGTTTCCTCTGGACGTTGCCGGCATAACCCTCAACATGAGCAAAGAAGAAATCGTGGCCTTTGTACACGAAGGCCGCACATACGATTGAGGTCAGGCTGCGTTTACGTCCCCGGAGGCAAGGAATCGGGCAGCAACTCCATCACGCGGGCGATAATGCGCTCCGCCACCTCCTCCTTGCTCAGCAGCGGCAACGGCTCCCGCCCGGCGCGGGCATCAATCAACGTCACGCGATTCGTGTCCACGCTGAATCCCGCATCGCTGGCGGACACATCATTCGCCACAATCATGTCCAGCCCCTTGCGCTCCAGCTTCCCCTGCGCATTTTGCAGCAAATTCTCCGTCTCCGCGGCAAATCCGACGACCACATAAGGACGACCAAGCTGCTGCTTTTGCTCATGCACCGCCTGCAAAATGTCTGGGTTGCGCTCCAACCGGATCGGCGGAATCCCCTCCTCCTTCTTGATTTTTTGCGCGGCGGCCACCACCGGGCGAAAATCAGAGACGGCGGCCACCATCAGCAGCACATCCGCCTGCCGGCATGTCTCCAGAACGGCGGCTTGCATTTCCCGCGCCGAGTTGGCCTCAATGCGCGTGATACCCGTGGGCGTGGGAATCAGCAGCGGCGGCGCGATCAGGGTCACGTCCGCCCCCGCGTCCAGCGCCGCCTGCACCAGGGCCACCCCCTGTTTGCCGGACGAGCGATTGGTCAACATGCGCACCGGGTCAATTGCCTCGCGCGTGCCACCCGCCGTGACCACCACGCGGCGCCCGCGCAGTGGCCCTTTGCGCGTCAACAACAGGCGAATCATGCCGGCCAGTTCCTCCGGCTCCGCCATGCGCCCCCGCGCCACCATGCCCGATGCCAGCCGCCCTTCCGCCGGCCCCACGATGGAGGCCCCATACTGTCGCAGCAGGCGCACATTTTCCTGCGTGGCCGGATGCGTGTACATTTCCCCATCCATGGCCGGGGCAATCAGCAGCGGCGGACTCTCTGGCCCCAATCCCGCGCTCAACGCCGTGAGCATGAGCAGGTTGTCCGCCTGCCCATGGGCCAGCTTGGCCATCGTGTTGGCCGTGGCTGGCGCAATAACCATCAGGTCCACGGTGCGCGCCAGCCCCACGTGCAGCACGTGCGCCTGCGCTCCCCACAGGTCGGCGTCGGTATAGGCGGGGCGACCGGTGACGGATTGGAAGGTGATGGGGGAAACAAATTGGGTGGCCGCGTGGGTGAGGATGACGTCCACTTTGGCCCCCGCTTGCGTGAGGCGGCTGGCCAGGCTGGCGGCTTTGTAGCAGGCGATGCTGCCGGTGACGCCGAGGATGATGTGTTTGTCGGTCAGTGGTGTAGGCATAGGAAAGCGGAAGGATGAATGACGAAGGATGAGGTGATGGTTTAGGGTGGATTATAGAGGGGTTTGGGGGAGAGGTAAAGAGGTATGAGGTATGAGGTATGAGGTATGAGGTGGGAGGTATGAGGTGGGAGGTGGGAGGTATGAGGTGGGAGGTGGGAGGTATGAGGTGGGAGGTGGGAGGTGGGAGGTATGAGGTGGGAGGTATGAGGTGGGAGGTATGAGGTATGAGGTGGGAGGTATGAGGGATGATGGCGGGGCGGTTTTTTCGGAGTGTGGGCGGTATCGGTATGGATTGTGGCGGGTGTGGGATGAGGGGGGCGCGTCGGTGTTGTTCGTGGGGCTGAATCCGTCTACGGCGGATGGAGGGCGAGATGATGCGACGGTGCGGCGCTGTGTGGGGTTTGCGCGGGATTGGGGGTATGGCGGGGTGTGGGTGGCGAATTTGTTTGGGTGGCGGGCGACGCGGCCTGCGGAACTGCGCCGGGCGGCGGACCCGGTGGGGCGGGCGAATGATGCGTGGCTGCGGCGGTTGGCGGAGGATGCCGGCATTATCGTCACCGCCTGGGGGAATCATGGCACCTGGCAACAACGGGACGAGGTGGTGCTGTCCCTGTTGCCGCGCCCACGCCACCACCTCGGCCTGACGCGGCACGGTCAACCCCGTCATCCGCTCTATCTGCCGGCAGCGACGCCTCTTTGTTTGTGGGAGGAGAGGGGAATGCCGGCATAAAGCACAATACGCCCTAATCTGATAAACTTGCGCGGTACGCTTTGCCTCATCATTCAATCAGGGTAACTATTCACGTCTCCGAGAGATTGGACCAATTTTGTAGACATTAACAAGATTTAACCAGAGCAAATTGGTCCAATCTGGGCAGATGACCTGTATAGTCACCAATCAGGATTCAATGCACCGTGAGGGTTACATGACTGTTGACAAATATGGATTGCCCCGCGATTTGGGGGATGGACTGCTGCTGCGCTGGGCCACCGCCGCGGATACGGAAGCCATCGCCACCTTTAACGCGCATATTCATTCCGATACCCCCGGCGAACCAGAAGAAGGATTGGCGATCTGGACCCGCGACCTGATGAGCGGGCAGCATCCCACCGTGTCGCCGGATGATTTTACCGTCGTTGTTGACCAGAATGCCGGCACAATCGTTTCCTCCCTTAACCTGATCTCCCAGGTATGGACCTACGAAGGCATCCCCTTTGGCGTGGGGCGGCCCGAACTCGTGGGCACACTGCCCGAATTCCGCCGCCGCGGCCTGGTGCGCCGGCAAATGGAAGCCGTCCACGCCAAAAGCGCCGCGCGCGGTGAACTGGTGCAGGCCATCACCGGCATCCCCTGGTACTACCGTCTCTTCGGCTACGAAATGACCCTGAACCTGGGCGGATCCCGCCTTTACGTCTGGCATTTCCGTGGCAACAGCAGCGCGGAAACGGCAGGCGCATACCGCCTGCGACGCGCCACGCCGGACGACATCCCCCTGTTGCATCAGCTATATGAAGTCCATGCGGCGGCCAGCCCCCTGGCCTGCGTGCGGGATGAGGCGATCTGGCGGCATCAACTGGCCGGACACAGCGAAGGCTCCGTGCATCACCGCCAGTATTGGCTGGTGGAGACGGACGCGGGCGAGCCGTTTGGTTATTTCAACCTGTTCCTGTGGAAGCACATCATGTCCATTGAGGAGGTCGCCGTCATGCCCGGCCATTCCTGGCGCGAATTGGGACTGTACGTGGGCAAGGTGCTGCAAGGGATGGCCGACGAACACAACGAAACGGCGGAAAAGCCGGTCCGCACGCTGATCTTTCGCCTGGGGGATGAACACCCGATGTACACGGCGTTGGGGCGAAATCTGGAACGGCAGGATAAACCGTATGCGTGGTATCTGCGCGTGCCGGATGTGGGGGCGTTTTTGCGACATGTTGTGCCGGCATTAGAGCGACGATTGGCGGCGAGTGTGCTGACAAACCATACAGGAGAGTTGAAGCTCAATTTCTACCGGCATCACCTGAAGTTGACGTTCGCGCGGGGCCAGATAACGGAGATTGCGCCGTATACGCCCCAAAACTTTGAGGATGGGCAGGCGTTTTTCCCGGATCAGACGTTTTTGCATGTGCTGTTTGGGCATCGGTCGCTGGCGGAGTTGAATCATGTGCGCGCGGATTGTTTTGCGAGAGATGCCGGCACCGAAGTCCTCCTCAACTGCCTCTTCCCCACCCGCCACAGTTCCCTATTCCCCCTTTCCTGAAACCCGCCATGCCCAATCCCCTGCAACCCTTCTGGGACCGCGCCCCCGCCTTCATCCTCGACGGCGGCCTGGCCACCGAACTGGAAGCGCGTGGCTGCGACCTGAACGACCCCCTCTGGTCGGCACGCATGTTGCTGGAAAACCCCGCCGCCATCCGCCAACTTCACCTCGACTACCTGCGTGCCGGCGCGGACGGCATCATCACCGCCACCTACCAGGCCAGCATCCCCGGATTTGCGCGCAAAGGCATCCCCCCGACGCAGGCGGAAGACCTGCTGCGCCTTGCCGTACACCTGGCCCTGGACGCGCGAGACACCTTTTGCGCCGAAGCCGCGCATGAGGATCGCTGGCGTCCCCTCGTCGCCGCCAGCATCGGCCCCTACGGCGCATACCTGGCCGACGGCTCCGAATATCGCGGCGACTACGGTATCAGTGAGGAAGCCTTGTACCGCTTTCATCGGCGGCGCTGGCAGGTGCTGGCCGCCAGCGGCGCGGACCTGCTCGCCTGCGAGACCATCCCTTCCTTCTCCGAGGCGCGCGTGCTGCGGCGGCTGCTGCAAGAAACGCCAGAGGCGTGGGCGTGGTTCAGCTTTAGCTGCCGCGATGGCTGGCGCATCAGCGACGGCACGCCCCTGTCCACCTGCGCCCAAATGCTGGCGGACACGGAGCGCGTGGCCGCCATCGGCGTCAACTGCACCCCGCCCCGCTACATCCCCAGCCTCATCGCCGAACTGCGCCGCGTCAGCGATAAACCTATTCTCGTGTATCCTAACTCGGGCGAAGCGTATCATGCGGAAACACGGCGCTGGTCTGGCGAAAATGACGCTGCCAGATTTGCCACCCTGAGCCAGACATGGCAGCAGGCGGGCGCGCGCATCATCGGCGGCTGCTGCCGCACCGGCCCAGCACATATTGCCGCCATGAGGAAAGTAGTAAATGGGCGGTTATGATGTCAGTGTAAGGCGGCTTGTATTTTTTTGTCGAAACGCGCGGCTTGTGTGCAATGCCGGCAAACCTCCCCCCACGCGCTCCCAAGAATTGGTGCTTTTTGCCGATACATCTTTACCTGTTTCCTATTGCGGCGAATCAGGCGACCTTCTCGTATCGGCCGTTGCGCTAACCAACTTTCCAGTCCTGGATAGCACTCAATATCTTGTA